>CAVCBD010000039.1:0-17341 GCA_963599935.1 Acutalibacteraceae bacterium
AGTGCCACCCGTTCTACACCGGCCAGCAGAAGTTCGTCGACACCGGTGGACGCGTCCAGCGCTTCGCCGACAAGTTCGGTGGCGCCGCTGCCGCCCAGCTCAAGAAGGCCGAGGAGGCCAAGGCCGCCAAGGCCGCCAAGGCTGCTGAGGCCGAGGCCGCTCGCAAGGCCGCCGCTGAGGCTAAGGCTGCCGAGAAGGCTAAGCGTGCCGCTAAGTTCGCCGAGGAGGCTGCCAAGCAGGCCGCCGAGGCTCCCGCAGAGGCTCCCGTCGAGGAGGCCGCTGCCGAGGCTGAGACCACCGAGGCTGCTGAGTAAATAGCTCGCCGAGGACACACTCGCATTCATGGCATGAGGGCCGCGCATCCATTTGGGTGCGCGGCCCTTTTCTATTTGATACAAACCAACTTGTCCCCCTGGCACCAATTGGCGCATCGCAGGACAGGTTGGTTTGCGCCAAAAGGCAGGATGAGCGGCGTTTGCCCAGATAAAATCTGCCAAAATAAACCTGTCCCTTTTTGGCAAGTCGGTCGTAGTTATTACGTGGTTGCGGCTGTCGTCCGTATAGGTTGTGCGCCGTTTGGCTAAAGTAACCTTATCTGTGTTTAACTCGCCCTAAACCGCACGGCGTGGGCGATGGCCAAAAAGGAAAACCACATGGGATTCATGTCAAAGCTGCTGTCCTTTGGATCCGATAAGGACCTCAAGCGCTACTACAAGATCGTCGACCAGATCAACGGTCTTGAGCCCCAGTTTGAGAAGATGACCGAGGAGGAACTCCGCGCCCAGACCGATAAGTTCCGCGAGCGTTACGCCAACGGCGAGTCGCTCGACGACATGCTCCCCGAGGCTTTCGCCACCGTGCGCGAGGCTTCCAAGCGCATCACGGGCATGCGTCACTTTGACGTACAGCTCATCGGTGCCATGGCGCTTCATGAGGGTCATATTGCCGAGATGAAGACCGGCGAAGGCAAGACCCTGGTCTCCACCTTGGCCGGCTACCTCAACGCTATCGCCGGCAAGGGCGTGCATGTCGTTACCGTCAACGATTACCTGGCAAAGCGCGACTCCGAGTGGATGGGCCGCATCTACAAGTACCTGGGAATGACCGTCGGTCTGCTCCAGAACAACATGCCGCTCGAACTCAAGCGCCCGGCCTACCAGGCAGACGTCACCTACGGCACCAACTCCGAGTTCGGCTTCGACTACCTGCGCGACAACATGGTCACCCGCCCCGAGCAGCGCGTACAGCGCGGCCACCATTACGCCATCGTCGACGAGGTCGACTCCATCTTGATCGACGAGGCCAGAACGCCGCTCATCATCTCGGGCGCCGGCACCAAGTCCGCCAGCACCTACAAGGACTTCGCGCGTGCCGTGCGCGGCCTGGAGCGCGGTGAGGACGTGTCGCACGACATGCTCACCGCCACCGAGGACGTCGAGCCCACGGGCGACTACGTCATGGACGAGGCCAAGCACACCATCGCCGCCACCGAGCGCGGTCTTAAGAAGATCGAGCGCCGTCTGGGCATCGAGGACATCTACGCCGACCTTTCGGGCCAGCTGGTCAACCACCTGCAGCAGGCGCTCAAGGCCCAGTACATGTTCCACCGCGATAAGCAGTACGTGGTTACCAACGGCGAGGTCAAGATCGTCGATGAGTTTACCGGTCGTA
This sequence comes from Acutalibacteraceae bacterium, assembly GCA_963599935.1. Classification (GTDB taxonomy): domain Bacteria; phylum Actinomycetota; class Coriobacteriia; order Coriobacteriales; family Coriobacteriaceae; genus Collinsella. The sequence goes on from CAVCBD010000039.1 coordinate 1,672, forward strand.
TCATGGAAGGTCGCCGCTATTCCGAGGGCCTTCACCAGGCCATCGAGGCCAAAGAGGGCGTGCTCGTGCGCGAGGAGAACCAGACCCTTGCCACCATCACCCTGCAGAACTACTTCCGCCTGTATGACAAGCTCTCCGGCATGACCGGTACGGCACTCACCGAGGACGCCGAGTTCCGCGAGATCTACAAGCTGCCCGTCGAGGTCATCCCCTCCAACAAGCCCGTTCAGCGTGTTGACCACGAGGATCTGGTGTACCGCACCATCCAGGCCAAGTACAACGCCGTTGCCGACGACGTCGAGCGACGTCACGCCAAGGGCCAGCCGGTCCTGGTGGGCACCGTCTCCATCGAAAGCTCCGAGAAGCTGTCGGCCGCCCTTACCAAGCGCGGCATCGCGCACGAGGTCCTCAACGCTAAGCATCACGAGCGCGAGGCCCATATCGTTGCCCAGGCCGGACGCTACGGCGCCGTGACCATCGCTACTAACATGGCCGGTCGTGGTACCGATATCCTGCTGGGCGGCAACCCCGACGAGCTGGTGCGCGAGCGCCTTGAGTACGAGGGGCTGACCATGGAGGACGTGACGCCCGAGCAGCTCGAGCAGTTTAACGCCGAGGCCAAGGAGACCTGCAAGGCCGAGCGCGAGCGCGTGCTTGCCGCCGGCGGCCTGACCGTCATCGGCACCGAGCGCCATGAGTCCCGTCGTATCGACAACCAGCTGCGCGGCCGCTCCGGTCGTCAGGGCGATCCAGGCGAGACCCAGTTCTACCTGTCGCTCGAGGACGACCTCATGCGCCTGTTCGGCGGCGACAAGATGGACCGCGTCTCCAAGATGATGGTCACCGCCGACATGGGCGACGACATGCCCATCCAGCACAAGATCATCTCCAAGGCCGTCGAGAGCGCCCAGCACAAGGTCGAGAGCATCAACTTCTCCATGCGTAAGAGCGTCCTCGAGTACGATGACGTCATGAACAAGCAGCGCCAGGTCATCTACGCCGAGCGTAACAAGATTCTGGATGGCAAGGACCTGACCGACCACATCACCGAGGTCATGCACGACACCGTGTACCGCTGCGTGCAGGAGTTCTGCACCAAGGACAGCCACGATGGCGAGCGCGATCTCGAGGGCCTGCGCAAGTGGGTCGTGGAGCTGACCGGCCATATCGATACGCCCAAGTTCCCCGACGAGGATTACGAGGCCCTTGCTGCCGATGTCCTGGCCTACGTTGAGAAGTGCTACAACATGAAGGCCGAGCGCCTGGGTGAGGACCTCATGCGCGAGCTCAACACCCAGGTCATGCTGCGCGTCATCGATACCCGCTGGATGAACTACCTGCAGGAGATGGACTACCTCAAGACCGGTATCGGACTGCGCGGTTTTGGTCAGCGCGACCCGCTGGTCGAGTACAAGACCGAGGCTTATGGTGCCTTCCAGATGCTCGTCGACACCATGTACGAGGATTACCTGCGCACCGTCCTGCGCATCGAGATCAAGGCCGCCCCGCACGCCGTGGAGCACAAGGAGGACCCCGCGCTCGAGGGCGCGCGCTTCTCCGGCCCCGCCGACGTCGATGGCGACAACGGCAACTCGGTGCTGCGCAAGCAGGCACAGGTTCAGGCTCGCACGGCCGTCCAGGGAGGCCCGGCTGCTGTCAACAACGGCGGCAAGGTGACCACCTACCGCAAGGACGAGAGCGACGACCCGTACGTCAACGTTGGCCGCAATGACCTTTGCCCCTGCGGCAGCGGCAAGAAGTTCAAGTATTGCCACGGCAGGAATCGTTAATGGCCGAGGCTTTAGAGGTAACGACCGCCGAGTTGGACGCGTTTGCGGACCGGCTCGGCGAGGTCGAGTCGTATCTTCATTTGGACGAGAAGCGCACGCGCGTGACCGAGCTCGAGGCCAAAAGCGTGGCCCCCGGCTTTTGGGACGACGCCGATGCCGCTCGCGCCACGATGGAGGAGATCGCTCGCGCCAAGGAGGATATCGCCGCCGTGGATACCGCGCGCGGCGAGCTATCTGACGCCCGCGCGGCGCTGGAGCTTGCCGAGGAGATGGGCGACGACCCCGATGCCGCCGCATTGCGCGAGGAGGCTGCCGCTACGGCAGAACGCCTGGCCCGCGCTATCGACGAGCTCGAGCTTTCGAGCTGGTTTACCGGTGAGTTCGATCACGGCGACGCGATTGTGACCATCAAGCCCGGGCAGGGCGGCCTGGAGGCGCAGGACTGGACCTTCATGCTCTTTAAGATGTACATGAAGTACTGCCAGCGCCGCGGCTGGAAGGTCACCATTAACGACTGCCCCGCGGCCGAGGTCATCGGCATTGATCGCGCGACCTTTACCGTCGAGGGCAAGGACGCGTTTGGCATGCTGCGCGCCGAGGCCGGCGTCCACCGTCTGGTGCGCATTAGCCCCACCGACGACAAGAAGCGCCGCCAGACTACGTTTGCCGGCGTCGAGGTCATCCCCGTGCTGCCTGACGATATCGACATCGAGATCAGTCCCGACGATATCCGCGTGGACGTGTATCACGCGAGCGGCCCGGGCGGCCAGGGCGTCAACACCACCGACTCCGCCGTACGCGTGACGCATTTTCCCAGCGGCATCGTTGTCACTTGCCAAAACGAGCGCAGCCAGATTCAGAACAAGGCCGCGTGCATGCAGATTCTCAAGGCCCGTCTGTACGAGATCGAGCTCGAGAAGCGTGCCGAGGCGCTCGACGAGATCCGCGGGCCGAAGACTACGATCGGGTTTGGCAACCAGATTCGCAGCTACGTGCTCTACCCGTACCAGATGGTCAAGGACCTGCGTACGGGCGTGGAGACCAGCAACGTCGAGGCCGTTCTTGACGATGGCGATCTGGATCCGTTTGTAATTGGCTATCACCGTTGGGCTACCGGCAACGCCGATGCGGAAGGCTCGGACGCCTAGGCACATGGTTGGCTCCGGGTCGATGCAAACACTTCGCAGGGGTGGTATTTGCTCGGTGAATCGGTAGAATCGAATGCAGCAAGAAGTTCAAAGCGCACTCGTTTGGGTGCGCTTTTTTGAGGGAGGCAGCATGGCATATCGTCTGGACATCAAGCGCATTCTTTCGCTGAACTTCTTTCACGATCTGCCCAAGATTATGCTGGGCTGCGCTCTGGCCGCTATCGCGACGGACCTGTTTTTGATCCCCAACGGTCTTGCTGCCGGCGGCGTTACGGGTCTCGCCACGATTATCCAGGCGGTCGGCGCCTCGCATGGCATATCGCTTCCCGTTGGTATCCAGACCATCGTGATGAATGCCTTGCTGCTGCTGGTCGTTATGCGCGAGGGCGGCATGTTCTACGTGGTCCAGACGGCGACGGGTTTTGTGCTGCTGGGCTTTTTCACCGACCTGTTCGCTCCGTTTGTGGCGCCGCTGGCACATGCCGACCTGATGCTGCCCGCTATGTGGGGCGGCATTATCACGGGCATCGGCTACGGCATGGTGTTGCGCGCCGGTGCCAACACTGGCGGCTCCGACACGATCGGCCAGATCATCTCGCGCAACACATCGCTGCCGGTGGGCTCCACCGTCATGGCGATCGATGTTGCCGTGTGCGCGCTGTCGGCCCCGGTCTTCTCGGTCGAAAACGCGCTGTATGCGGGCCTTTCGATGGTCATTAGCGGCTACGTGATCGATGCCGTGGTCGACGGCGGTAACAGGCGCCGTATGGTGCTCATCATCTCGGACAAGTTTCCCGATATCGCGGCCGACATCATGTATGGCCTGGGTCGCGGCTGCACCAAGTTTAAGGCGACCGGCATGTACTCGGGTGCCGAGAAGCCGGTGATCATGGTAATCGTGAGTCGTCGCGAGCTCAACACGCTCAAGACGATCGTGCGCGAGCGCGACCCGCGCGCCATCGTGACCGTGGCCGACGTCACGGAAACCTTCGGCGAGGGCTTCAAGGACATTAACGCGTAGGGTCGACTGCGTTCCATCCAAAAGACGTTCACATTGGTAAACCGTTTCATCAGCGGTTCTGCCTGCTCAATTGCTCAAATAATGATAAATACTCTGGTAAAGCTTCCAGTTTCCAGCATAATGAATGGCGTACGTGCATCGCGGCTGGGTTGGGACGACCTTCTGTGCCGTGCGCATCTTGTCTAAAGAGGATGAAAGGAAGGCACAATGAGCGACGAAGAGCTCAAAAAGGTTGCCAACGAGGTAAGGAAGGGCATCGTCACCGGCGTGCACGCTGCCAAGTCCGGCCATCCGGGCGGTTCGCTCGGCGCTGCCGACATCATGACCTATCTGTACTTTGAGGAAATGAACGTCGACCCGGCCGACCCCCGCAAGGCCGACCGCGATCGCTTCGTGCTTTCCAAGGGTCACTGCGCGCCTGGTCTGTACGCCGTGCTCGCCGAGCGTGGATTCTTTCCCAAGGAGGATCTCGAGACGCTGCGCCACATCGGCAGCCACCTGCAGGGCCATCCCAACATGAACGACACCCCGGGCGTCGACATGTCCACCGGCTCGCTCGGCCAGGGCATTTCCGCCGCCGTGGGCATGGCCGTTGCCGCCAAACACTGGGGCGACGACTATCGCACCTACGCCCTGCTGGGCGATGGCGAGAGCGAGGAGGGCCAGGTCTGGGAGGCCGCCATGTTTGCCGGCAACCAGCAGCTCGATAACCTCTGCGTGATCGTCGACCACAACGGTCTGCAGATCGACGGCCCCGTCGAGGAGGTCAACGACCCCATGCCGCTCGCCGACAAGTTCCGCGCCTTCAAGTTCCATGTGGTGGAGCTCGCCGACGGCAACGACTTCGACCAGATTCGCGCCGCCTTTGCCGAGGCCCGCGCTACCAAGGGTCAGCCGACCGCCATTATCGCCGAGACCACGAAGGGCAAGGGCGTCTCCTTTATGGAGAATCAGGTGGGCTGGCACGGTAAGGCCCCCAACGATGAACAGTTTGAGCAGGCCATGGCAGAGCTCACGGCCGCCGGAGAGGAGCTCTAGGATGGCAGACGTCAAGAAAATCGCCACGCGCGTAAGCTACGGCGAGGCCCTCGTCGAGCTCGCCAACGAGCACGATGACTTTGTGGTCCTCGACGCCGACCTGGCCGCCGCCACGCAGACCGGCAAGTTCAAGGCGGCCTGCCCTGACCGCTTCTTCGATGTGGGCATTGCCGAGAGCAACCTGATGGGTGTTGCCGCCGGTATCGCGACCACCGGCCGCGTTGCCTTCGCGAGCAGCTTTGCCATGTTCGCCGCCGGCCGCGCCTTTGAGCAGGTCCGCAACTCCATCGGCTACCCGCACCTTAACGTTAAGATTGGTGCCACGCACGCCGGTATCTCGGTGGGCGAGGATGGTGCCACGCACCAGTGCTGCGAGGATATCGCCCTGATGCGCGTCATCCCCGGCATGACCGTGATTGTTCCCGCCGACGATGTCGAGGCCCGCGCCGTGACGCGCGCCGCCTACGAGTGCGACGGCCCCGTGTATATGCGCTTCGCCCGTCTGGCCTCGCCGGTTATCAACGACCCCGAGACCTACAAGTTCGAGGTAGGCAAGGGCATCGTCATGCGCGAGGGCACCGACGTCACCATCATCGCCTGCGGCCTGATGGTCGGCGAGGCGCTCGAGGCCGCTGAGCAGCTTGCTGCCGAGGGCATCGATGCCGAGGTCATCAACATGCACACCATCAAGCCCATCGATGCCGACCTGATCGTCAAGAGCGCCACCAAGACCGGCCACGTCGTGACCGTCGAGGAGCACTCTGTGATCGGTGGCCTGGGCAGCGCCGTCGCCGACGTCCTGTGCGAGCAGTGTCCGACGCCGCTCAAGAAGATTGGCGTCAACGATACCTTCGGTGAGTCCGGCCCGGGTGCCGAGCTCCTGCACAAGTACGGCCTGGACGCCGCCAACATCGTGGCGACCACCAAGGAATTCTTGGCCTAAGGCGTTTTGCGTTGGCCTTAACTTGAGAGCCGTCCCCGTATTGGGCAATAAATAAGCCGGGGTGCCTTCCATGTGGGGGCACCCCGGCTTTGTGTTTGGAGACGGCAGGGAAAGAAGCTAGAGAGGTTTTACGGTCGGGGCCAGGGCGCAGTTGCGCAACATTCAGCCCTAAACCCTAACAGCCAGAGGCGAATCGGAGAGGATTTCGCCCTGAAATGCGATGGTATGCATCCACTCGAAGGCTCGCTGATTCACGCATCCTTGGCGGCAACGGTCCTCCTTGACATCATCAGGCAACCTGATGGCGTTTGAACGTCCTTATCGCGAGAGCAATGCCCGTCGCGAAAAGCAGGAGGTAGAAAGCGGCGAGGAACACGGGCAGCTCGACCACGACAGGGCCTATGGCATACGAGACCATGCCGAAGAGGTTGAGGGGGTTCAGTGCGTCGTAGGGGAACAGGTAGATGACGCGGTTCGCGATGCTGCTCGTCATCGTCGGCACGAAGATCGGAATCAAGATGAGAGCGACGCCGACTGCGAGGATTCCCATGGGGCTGTCTATCTTGGCTGACAGTGCGAGCACTATCCCAAGGAGGGCGAGGGTTGCGAGATACCCGACGAGGCAGCATATGAGGGCGGCGGCTGACAGGCTTATGCCGTAGGTGCATGTGATGTTGTAGATCTGGATGGGTAGACCTGCGCCGTCGGCTCCGTAGAAGACGAGCGTTATTGCCAGGAAGACGAGTGTGAAGACCCAGTATATGGCGCTTGCCGCGATCATAGAGGCCGCCGCCTTCGCGCGCCCGAGCCTTGATTTGCCGAACTTGGTGGACAGCAGGATGGCGTCGGTTTTGGCCCGGTACTCCCCGTTGAACACCGATGCGCACGCTATCACGACTGCGAGCATCGCGGATATGAGGAACTGGGCGAGGTTGAGGAAGTCCTCCCATCCTCCTGCGTATCCGTACTCGATGGGCGTTTGCATGCCTTGCGCCCTCTCGCTCCAGAACGCCCTCTCATCGTCGTTGTACGAGAGGGCCCCGTTCGCGTCGAGCCCGGAGGCTATCTTCGAGCGGACTCGCCCGTAGAGGTCGACGGTGCCAGTCGTGTCGATAGCGGCTGCCGCGGACACGGGCATCTGGTAGCCTTGCATCCAAGGGCTTGTCAGCAGCGCCATGAGGGCGCCGTTCTTCGCGCTGAACTCCCAGTACTCGTTCGCCTTCTCCCCGTAGGGCTTCCTGTCCGTCCTGTACTCTTCCTTGACCTCGCCGTCCGGACCGACGAACTCCTTGAACTCGCGGAGCGCCTCGGTGGCCTCCTCGTCGGTGATGGGGCCTGCGAGCGCTTCCGTGTTTGCCTTTATCTGGGCGATGGCGGCAGTGCCTTCGAATTCGGTGCCCATCTCCTTGGGGTCGAGGGCGTACTGGGACGTTATGTTGAAGAAGGCTATGACCGCGACCAGCGCCAGGACGGCCGCTATGGAAACCTGCGAGACGCGCCTTGAGAGCATCTTCTTGAGCTCGTATCTGATGAGGCTACCCACGGCGCGCTCCTTTCCTGCGTGCGATTGCGTCCCGTCCCGCTTCCGCTTTCGTCCGCGAAGCCGGCAGGCCCCCGGACTGCTCCTGGAAGAGGTAGAGGTAGACGTCCTCCAGCGTCGGCTCCACGGCGCGCGCGCTCGGATGCGGGCGCTGCTGCGCCACCACGCGAACAATGGCAGAGCCGTCCTGGGCGTAGTGGATGTTGCCCACCGTGAGCGATGCCGACATGGCGTCTGCCTCCCTCGGGGCGACAGTGCACTCCCAGACGCATCCCCTGATGTCCCCTGTGATCTCGTCGACCGTGCCCGTCGTGATGATGCCGCCAGCGCGCATCACGAGGATCTCGTCGGCGATGTACTCCACATCAGAGACGATGTGCGTGGAAAGGATGACGATCTTGTCTTGGGCGAGAGAGGATATGAGGTTGCGGAAGCGGACGCGCTCCTTGGGGTCGAGCCCTGCGGTGGGCTCGTCGAGCACGAGGACAGACGGGTCGTTGAGCACCGCCTGGGCGATGCCGAGCCGCTGCTTCATGCCGCCGGAGAAGGTCTTGACCTTCCGCTTTGCGGCCTCTGCGAGACCGACAACTCCCAGGAGTTCGCGCGTACGCACTTTCGCCTGCTGCGCGGTGAGCCCCTTGAGCGATGCCAGGTACATCATGAAATCGCAGGCCGTGAAGTCCGGGTAGTAGCCGAAGTCCTGGGGCAGGTACCCGAGGCGCGCCCGATAGCCGTCGCCAAGCTGGTCTATGGGGGTGCCCCCGAACAACACGCTTCCCGATGTCGGCCTCATGACGTCGCATATCATGCGCATGAGCGTGGTCTTGCCTGCGCCGTTGGCCCCGAGTAGGCCGTAGACGCCGGGCGTGAAGCTGAAGCTCACGCGGTCGACGGCGATATGGCTGCCGAACTGCTTGGTGAGCCTGTCAAGCCTGAGTTCCATGTTCGTTCCTTGTCCTTCGTTCGATGTTGCAGGCATGCAGGAGGAGAGCTAGAGCGCCGCCTTTGACGGGCGTGGCGAGAGGCCGCCTGAGACGCAGCGTATGAGCCTTGACGCCTCCAGGGCGGTGAGCGCCATGGAGGCCATGAGCGCCGTGACCCATACGGCGAGAGACGCGCCCTCGTACCAGAGGGGGAACGCCGTGCTCAGCAGCCAGAGCGCTGCGAGTACGGACATCGCAGGGGCGACGCTGGCGACGAGCGAGTTGCCCGGCAGACGGCGCGCCGCATAGAAGCAGGCGGCACACGAGCAGAAGAACGGCGTGCATGCGTACAGCAGTACGCGAAGCGCGTCGATCCCCGCGAGCGTTGGCACTGCCGCAACGGAGAGCGTAATCCAAAGCACGTCGGCAAGGCCGAAAAGCAAAAGCCTGCTCGCCAACACTTGCACGCAGCTGAACCGGCACGAGTACTCCATCTCGCAGACGCGGGTCTCGAAGCTCTTGAATACCGATGGTGCCGCTATGGCAACCGAGAGGGCCGATGCCGCCATGACGACGACGGGACTTCCCGAGCGCGGGCCGATCACGCCGACGAGAACGAGCATGCATGCCAGAAGCGCGATCTGGAGCATCCATGCCCAGGGACGCACGAACCGGACCTGGCTCGCGACGAACCGCCAGAGCGGGATGTAATCCGCCTCCCTCGCGCCTCCGCAGGCGCGAGCCGCCTCTGCTTCCACGAGCAGCAAGGTGCGCTTGCGCGCCGAGGCATCGGGGGATGCCGCGTCGGCGGCGTAGTAGCTCCTCAGCGCATCCTTTAGCTTCGAGTCATCCATTGCCTTCTCCCATCAGTTCCTTGAGCCTGCCGAGCGCGCGCCGCTCGATTCGATAGAGAGCGAACCTCGACTTCCCCGTCACGGCGGAGATATCGGACATAGGCAGGTCCTGGTCGTAGCGAAGCTCGATGACCTCGCGCTCCTCTTCCGTAAGGCGGGCGAGGGCACCCGCCATGGTCAGCCGTCCGTCCATGTCTGCATGCCGCACGTCAGGAATTGTCTGCACATCGTCCTCGTCCAAGGCACCAACCGGTCTCTGACCTCGGTAGAAGTCGGCACAGACATTGCGCGCGCAGGCGTAGAGATACGCAAGGGGCTTTCCATGCTCGGCGTATAGCGCATCGCTCCGCACGAGCCGAAGGAACACCTCCTGCGTCACGTCTTGGGCATCCTCTTTCGAGGGGAGCCTTCGCGCGCAGTAGCGGTATACCTTGTCGTAGTGCTCCTCTGCGAAGCGCCCTACCAAAGAGTCGTTCTCGCGGCCTGGCGCGTCCGCCCTGCCGTTGCTGCCGTATGGAAAGCTATGCATTCTCTTCCCTCACCTCCTATAGGGCATAACGTGGTTTGGCGCCGGGATGTGCGCGGAATTTTGATATTTACGTCCCATTTTGTATCCATGCGGCAGCCCTGTGAGTGGCGGGCATTTCACTGAATTCCAGCATGTCAGGGATGATGGCTGGGATATTAATGGGGTTAGGGTGCATCCAGAGCTTATTGCATCGGGCGGCTTGAGCGTTTTCGGAGAAGAGATTGGGCGGTTTATGCGAGAGTATTTAAGAGGTGGCACCGCTCATTAGAAAACCCTAACGTCAGACGAGTATCAGTCTGAGTGGTCTAGGTACAGAATTAAATTGATCTTAAAAGTCAATATTGACCTCAGAGGTCAATTGCAATATCCTTCTATCAAAGGAGGTGGCGATGGATATCGAATATGCAAGCAAGTCGCTGGAGAAGAGCCTTAAGGATCAGAGGGCGATAACGAGGAACTACGGCAAGATAGCCAAGAACCTCATTCATCGTCTTTCCGATCTGCGGGTTGCGAATGACCTTTCGCAGATTACCCATCTGCCGCCGCCGCGCAGGCACAAGCTGACCGGCAACTTTGAGGGCTGTTGGGGAATCGACCTCAGCAAGAACATGAGACTGGTCATCCGTCCCGTCGGGGAGTTTGACCCGGATGACCTTACGACGATCACCAGCGTCTGCATCGTGGATATTCAGGACTACCACTGAGCTAGGAGAGGAGAAGATAGCTATGAGTGATTTCATCGTCGCGCCCGGCGAGATCATCAAGGAATACCTTGATGCGCGCGGTTTGACCCAAAAGGAAGTTTCGAAGCGTACCGGCGTGAGCGAGCGCCACCTCTCCCAGCTTCTGAACGGGAAGACCAGGCTTACCGAGGACATGGCGCTGAAGCTTGAGAAGGTCATGCCCGACGTTCCCGCGAGTTTTTGGCTTAACTATGAGGTCAAGTATCAGGAGTACCTTGCCCGCGAACGCGAGGAGGCGCATCTGGAGGAGCTTGACCTTAAGGAGATCGCCAAGAGGTTTCATTTCAAGGAGGCTTTTGGACGTGTGGGCGGCATGTCCCTCGTTGAGCAGGCTATCGCGATGCTGAAGATACTCGGCATTACGGACTTTGACCGCTATGGGAATGCCGTTCCCGACGGAATCGAGTTCATGCAAGATGGTGGCGATTCCGAAGCCGTTGTGGTTTGGCTGGGGCTCTGCAAAGAAGAGATTGAGGAGCAGAACGACACTGAGAACTCTCCCGAATACTCCAAGAAGGATTTTGTCGATGCCATCTCCTATTTGAAGGACGTGGCCTCTAACACCGATTTCATGGCTTCGCTGAAGAGCTGCCGCATGCTGCTCAACTCGGTTGGCGTTTACTTGGTTTATAGGCCGGCTATCGCCAACGCCAAGGTACGAGGCGCCCTAACGTATTATCTCGGGCATCCGACTATTTACATCAGCGGACGCTACAAGACCCATGGCGATGCATGGTTTGCGATTGCTCATGAGATTGGGCATCTCCTCGACGGGCTTGGACAGAAGGGTACAGACATTTCTATTGATGACCCAAAGTTCAAGAGTTCTGACGAGGACGACGCGCGTGCCAATGTGTATGCGAGAAAGTTTTTTGTAGACGAGGACAGCTATCAGTCGTTCGCATCTACTGGAGATTTTTCCAGCGCCGCCGTAAAGAGCTTTGCCGCTTCTCAGGGAACGCCTCCGGGGATCGTCGTCGCCTTCCTGCAGCATGACGGCTTTGTGCCATTTGCTGAACTGAACGATTTGAAGGATCGCTTTAACTAGGGGGCGGAGCCGTGTACGTAATCGCCATCAAAAATCGGCAAAGCGAGTTCGCAGCGATGAAGATTCTTCAGGAAAAGAGCCTGTTACGCGACGACATGATTCCCCTTGTAGAGGTCATTCAAGAGAAGTTTACCTACGACAATAAGATTGACCCGTTTACAGGCGAAACCGTTCGCGAGGAGAAAGTCTGCAAGGGCGGGAAAATAATCCACCGAGCAGTAAAGGACTTGTCCTCTCCGCATGACGTTACGCTTGAGAAGATTGCCCGATTATTCCCCAATCGCCCTGTATTGGTCGACTACTTCAGGTGCGATCTCAGTAGATACCGTTATAAGCCTGACAAGATTCCCCTCGTCATTCAACTCAACAGAGACCTCGGGCTATACGAGACCAAGGTCCTCGGAATTGCTGCGTACCCAAACTTGATTCCCATCATCACTGTTAAGCGTGGCATTGACGCGCTGAAACCCGATGAGGTTTTGGCGCTTGCGGGTCAATTGAGGGTGGATAATCCGGCACAGCGAATTGCGATTCGCATCGACGACCTTGAGGGCTATGAAAGTGCGGTCAAACAAGTTCTGCGGGCGGACGATTTCCTTCTGTATGATTTCAACGAGCAGCCGATTCGCTCGAAGCCAATAGAGTGTATGCAGCTTCGGCGCCTTAATCTTCCCGCCCATCTTATCGCGCTTTGCTCTCCAAGGGCGAGAAACTCCACTGGCAAGGATTTCCCCAACGGAGACTATGCCAACATCATCAACAATAGCCACCTCGACACCTTTGCAAACTATGGTTTCCAAGGTGTCGGCGATTACGGCGGACTCCGCGACAACCTTCCATACGGAGGAACGAACAAGGGGCGAGCCCTTGCCGTTCTCTATGATGGCTCGAGGAACGAATTCAAAACCTTCGTGAACGACGACTATGATCGCGGGCCAAACGGCTACCAGGACATCATCCCAGCCATCTTGGCCGACGCCACGCTTAACCCCAAAGGGAACTGCCTTGCCCTTGGCATTGTTGCTGAAAAATACGCTCGAGGCACGCAAAGCACCTTTGCCGAGTGGATTAAGTACACGCTTATCCGCTATATACAGCAGCTAACAGAATCTTCGAGGGTGTTTCAGTAAACAATCCCCGGCTCTAACCTGTTGCGGTAGAACCACTCATAATCGATACCCAAGATTCGCGGCTTGACTTTGCAGAAGTGCTCCCAGTAGGCACCGTAGCGTTGCTTGAGATAGGCCTTGAACAGCCGGTTGATTTTGGCCTGGCTGTTCTCGGCAAGACACTCCTGGACGATGGCGGGCTTTGACATGCCCCCGCCGTCGATGCCGAAGGTCTCGCAGAGGGCGCGCTTGGGCATGACCGCGAGCTGCTTTTCGGAGTCCAGGTTGGTGCTTTTGATGGCTTTGCGCTGTGCCTTGAAGTGATAGGAGCCGTCCCTTGCGTCCTGGCTGTAGGAGTAAATCCCACAGGCCTCGGGGACGTAGCTTGGCAGTTCTTGCCAACGCTTGTCGGACGTCACGACGTAGACGGTCTCGAACACGTCGAAGTAGTCGCTCAACTGGCCCTCGAGACGATCGAACGTGTCGAGGTCGGTCTTGATCTCGTAGGCGGCGCTGTGGCCGTTGACCTTACACATGTCCACGCGGCTGTTGCCGATGGGAAGCTCGAAGATGGAGATGTTCGCGGGGCTCAGCGGAAAGAGGATCCTATCGATGAAATTGGCCTTGATGGTGGCTTCGTTCGGGTAATAACCCATCACCAAGTCGTTGATGGTCCTTCGGGCCGCGTATTTGGAGTCGAGCGCGGGGGCGAAGTCGCCGAGGACGTCTTGGATGATGGAGATGAGCTTGGATTCGGAGAGAACAGTCGAGTATGAATCGTAGAGCCGCTTTGCAGTCTCCCTCAACTCTATGTCATCAAGTAGCATGGTCTCCATCGTTACCTCCGATGGGAATTTTACCATGATGGCCCAAAAACGCATCTTAAGTTCGGTGTGTGTAACCCAGTGGGACGTATTTCTTCGGGCACTGCCGCCTTGCGGCTCCGATGCGCGGTTGACTTTTTGACGCCCGCCTAGGCTGCTCTTGATGAGTAACCAGGCGGGCATCTTGTTGTGCTTGCCGTACGAGCGGAAAGGCGGTTCTCGTGAAGGAGGGCTCGAATGGCGGGCAAGCGGACGAGGCACAGCAGCAAGAGGCGGGCTCGGAAGACGCGCAGGAGCAAGGGGAAGTGACGGCCCTGGGCGGAGCCGGCGACGACTACCAGGCGATGCTTGCGAAGCGGGACGAGCGGATCGCGGAGTTTGAGGCACAGGTGGCCGATGCCTCCGCTTCCAAGGAGGCTGCCGAGGCGCTTCGCGGTGAGATCGAGGCGGTGAAGACCGCCGCTACGGACGAGCGCGTGGAGTACGAGCTGCGCCTCGTGGGCGCTCGCAGCGTAACGGCGGCCAAGGCTCTGCTCGCGGATCACGCCGTCGCCCACGTGGCGCTCAAGGTGTCGCGCCACGTGGGCGACGGCGTGGAGAGCGGGCCAACGCCGGCGGCCCGCGCCGTGCTGGCGGAGCTTAGCGGCGCGGGGATCGCATTCTGCGGGGTGGCGTGATGCCGGGGCGGCGCCGATGCGGCGGTCGCTTCTGCCGGACGCGATGAGCGTGCGGGTGCCGTTGGAGGACGGGTTCATACGGCTCGGCGCGGGTCGTAAGGCGCGTGCGTCCCATGTAATGGGGGAAACCGCAGCCAGCGATGCTTGGTGTGTGGCGGATATGCGAGGGGGTGGCAGGCGGAAAGGGAGCTTATTCACTTTCCCAAACCGCTCTGGTCATTTGAACGAGGCGCGATCTCTTTGAGCTTCTTGGGAGTCGGGGGCGCAGGTTCAGTGCGACAGAGCTGATATGTGCTCACGTTCCGCGCAAAGTTGCCGGATTGTCGATATGAGGAGAATGCCAGACGGGCTTATCGAGGAAAGCGGCCTGCTATACGTCGGCGTCACTCGCGCTCGAAAGGCGGCATATGCCTCCGCCTCGATGCAACGCAGGACAAAATCGGGAGACTGTCAGGCCACCTGTCCCTCTTGTCTAATGTCTATTCCGGGTATTGCGCCTGTGAGCTGGGCGGTGATGGATACGGAGAGCTGACTTCTGGTGCTACGAGACGTGTCTGCTATGGCCGTGAGAGCCGGTCAGTGTTCCATATCGGGTCCAAAAAGTAAGAAAAATGCGGCTGAAGGTACAGGTACCCGCAGCCGCTAAAAGCCCTAGGGCTTTTCACAATGATTGAAGTATGCCCGATTGAGGCGGACGGGGGAAGCGCTTGGAAAGCGCGGACCATCCATCAGAGGAGTTCGGATGAAGTTGATATTCATGGCGGCCGACGGGAATCCAAGGCGCGCCATGCTTCTTATGTGCAGCAAAGGCAATCCTGCTAAAATACAAAGCGCTCATGTAGTTTAAACGCACGACGATAAGGAGCACCAGTGGGTAACCACTTCCGTACCTCCGGTGCGGGCGATGAAGCCCCCAAGACGCAGCCGAGCGTCGCGGGCAGTCGTTTCGCCACTCCGGATTCAGAGGATCAGCTGTTTAGCCCGATCCCCGCACAGCCGGCAGATCAGGCACAGCCGGCGGCAGATCCCTTTGCCTACAACCCCAACAACGATGTTGCGCTTTCCGGCACGGCTGGCTTTGAGCCCGTTCAAGCGGTGACCGCCCGCGTGGCTCAGCCTCAGATGAGCGCCGCCACGCCGCAGCCTACCATGGCCGGCATCCCCGATCCCATGGCCCCTGCAGCTCCCGCGCCGCAGCCCGCGCAGTCCGGTCTTTTTGCCGGCATTCCCGACCCCACGCAGCCTGCGGCTCCCGTGGTCGAGCGCGATCAGGCCGCCGAGGTCGCAAGCCTCGACAACGCGCTCAACAACCCCGACTTCACGTCGGTGTTTGCGCCCATCGACCCGCAGGCCAGCCGCAAAAAGATGGCCAAGCAGGCCGGTGTCGAGCCCGTCATCCTTATGGAGCACGTCACCAAGATCTATCCGGCGCAGCCCAACAAGCCCGCACTCGACGACATCAACATCGAGATCTATCCGGGCG
>CAVCBD010000040.1:0-16669 GCA_963599935.1 Acutalibacteraceae bacterium
ACGCCCTCGATGCGGCGCGACACGTAGGTGGTGTTGCCGGCCTCAAAGACAACCTGGGTGTCGGTGGCGCCAATCATGATGGTAGCCTGACTCGCCATGATGCTCAGCGCGTCGTTGAAGGCGTCGGCAGGGACGTTGAGCTCAAAGGAACCTTCGAGGGTCGAGGTCTCGACCTGCGTATCGCACACGGCCAGACGGAAGGAGTCGGTCGCCACCAGGCGCACAGTGTTGTTCTCGACCTTCATGTGCACGCCGCCCAGGATGGGGCGGGCCTTGTCAGTCGAGGTGACGCGCCATACGCGGCTTACCATTTCGGACAGGATATCGGTCGGCAGCTCGACGGCGCTCTCGATGGCGTATGCCGGGAACTCGGGGAAGTCGTTGGCATCGAGCGTGTTGAGGCGGAAAGAGCTCTTCTCGCAGCCAATCAAAACCTGACGCTCGGACAGCTCAAAAGTGACCGGTGCATCGGGAAGGGTCTTGGTGATGTTGGAGAGCATCTTGCAGGGAATCACCATCTCGCCCTCCTCTTCGACATGAGCTGCGATGCGGTGACGAATCGAGATGGTGTAGTTGGAGGTCTGGAATTCCAAGATGCCGTCTTGTGCCTTAACGAGCACGCCCGACAGAATGGGAAGGGTGGATGCCGAAGCGACGCCTTTCATAACGACGCCGATGGCTTGCGTAAGCGAGCTCTGGCTGACGGTGAACTTCATCTTTTAATACCTTTCTATAGATATAAATATCTTAATAATAGTAATAGTACTGACGAAACTGTTGATTACTCCTAAAAGTGCAGGTCAGCCCTAAAAAGAGAATCGACAGGAACCTGTGTGCAACCGGGCATGTTTTCCACGTTCAAAACCTGCGCAAAACTTTTCATCACCGCGGCTCGTGTTTTTGACACCTTATAACCGCCGTTTCGACAAGTTTTCAACAGCTGTGTCAATTTACCTACGAGCGCAGTGTAATTTTATCGCGCAGCGACTTGAGGTCTTCGGTAACAGTCCGGTCTTCCTGAATCATCTTCTGAACCTTTTTATAGCTCGTGCTGACGGTCGAGTGGTTGCGGTTGCCAAACTCGGCGCCCACGGCCGTTGTCGTCATCTCGCACATCTCGATCGCCAGGTAGATGGCGATATGGCGCGCCTTGGCGATATTGGCGTTGCGGCGAGGCCCGATGAGTTCCTCGTGCGTCACACCGTATTGCTCCTCGATGACGGACTGGACCGTCTGCACATTGATCTTCTTGGCTGATGTGTCGAAGTACTGGTTGGCGATGGCGTCGATGTCGTCAAAGGTGAGCTCTCCGCCCTCGCGCTCGCGATCGCCCGCTTCGCCGGCACAACGCTCGCAAAAGCTCTCGAGCTCGCGAATGTTGGTGCCCGAGACCTCGGCCATGTGTTTAAAGTGCGCGTCGGTCAGATGTCCGCCGTCGCCCCCGTAGGCCGCCAGCAGCGAGTCGTTGCCCGCCTCGGGTGCGGCGGCGATCGTGTTCTCGTAATAACGCTGCAAAATCTTGTACTTCATCTCGTAGCTGGGCTCTGCCACCAGGCACAGCAGGCCGGCATTAAAGCGGCTGGTCAGGCGCTCGTCCATATTAAGGTCCTTGGGAGCGCGGTCGGCGGCGATCACGACCTTCTTGTTATTACGGATAAATTCGTCCATCAACTGGAAAAAGTAATCCACGCTCGCGCGCTTGCCGATGATGTTCTGGATGTCATCGATGATAAGCACGTCGACGCCGTGGTACGCCTGCATAATGGGGGCGTTGCTCTTCTTTTGGCGGTCGAATTCCGTCATCAAGTCGTCCAGATATGCCTGCGAGTTGGCGTACTTCACCTTGATCTCGGGCGATTTCTCTGCCAGCTCATTTTTGATGGCGAGCAGCAGGTGCGTCTTGCCCAGGCCCGATTTGCCGTAGATGAACAGCGACGTGCAGGTGCCGGGCGTGTCTGCAAGCATGGCGAATTTGAGCGCCGACCGGTAGGCAAGGCTGTTCTCCGGTCCGAAGACGAAGTTTTCAAACGTGAATTTCGAATTCGCTGCTAGGGGTGCCCCGTCCGCGTTTTTCTCGACTGCCGTCGGTGCCGCCGCCGAAGGTGCTGCCGGCGCTGCGGACGAACTCGCGCTTTTTGCCGGTGGCCTGCCATTCATTTGGGTCATCATGCGGCGGAAATCGTCGGCGGACAACGTGTTTTTGATTGCAATGCCCGATTCCTCGCCGGGTGTCGCCTCGTGTGCGACGGGCATATGCGATGCGGTCGGGATGGGCGAGGGGGCTGGCTCTACCGCCGGTGCGAACGAAGCGGTCGGCTGCGGCGCCATGGTTTCACGGGAAACATCGTCGCGTCGAGGTCCGGGCACCGGCGTCGCCGCTGCGGTGGCGGTCGCTACCGGGTGAGTGTCCGGGGCTGTATTTGCCGAGGCGCCTTGCGGTGCCACGATATTGAGCGCAATCGGTGCAAAGGCGATTTCTTCTAGGTACGCCTCGATGGTCGGCTGATGCTTTTTGAGCTGAGCGATGGCAAAGCGTGAAGGGGCCTCAATCGTCAGAGTGTCCTCGGTCAGGCTCACGGCGCGCGATTGTCCCAGCATATTGATGAGGCGTGCATCTTGGCCGTCGCGCTGACAAAAGGCGATGGCATCTCCCAGGATGATGCTTGCTTCCTCGTCCACTGTTTCTCCCGTTCCTTAGCTTTGGGCTCGCACGCGAGCGCTGCCTATTTCGGTCAGATGATATTTCTGGCCATGTTTGATTACCAAGCCGGCCTGTGCCAAGTCGTTGAGCGTTCGCGACCACGTGGGCGCTGAGTTTCCAAACGCTCGTGCCAGGTCGGTTGCGCCACACTCTTGGTTTTGAGCCAGATAGCCCAGCGCCGCTTCGCCGCGCTCGCTCACAAATACGTTTTGCTGTGGCTGTGCATATTGATTCGCCGCATTAGGATACATCATTTGAGCTGCTGGTTGTTGAGAACTCTGCATAGGCAGCGGCTGTTGTTGAAAACTTTGCGGCCACTGTTGGTAAGGCTGCGGAGGCATCTGCTGGGCCCATGGGTTGTACTGCGCCTGGGGCATTTGTTGGTACGGCTGCTGGTACCCCTGAGGATACTGTTGGGGATACGGCTGGGCGTATCCCTGCTGCGGCATATATTGGGGAGGATACCCTTGCGGGTACGGTTGATAGCCCATTTGCGGGGCGTTTGGCATGGCCGCCGACTGCTGCACGTTGCCTGTGTCCAGATCTGCCGAACCTATGCTCTCCGGCATGTTTTGCACTGCGTTGCCCAGCGGTGCCTGGGGGTCTTGCATGGGAAAACTTCCAGGCTGCTGCATCTGCTGCGCCGCAGGCTGCTGTGCAAACGTGTTGGTTAGGGGATATGCCTGCTGCTCTGCTTCGGGTCGCACGGCCGCCCCGCGCCCGCCGGCACGCTCGATTTCCTGCACGCGCTTGGGGTTCAGACTTACCGTCACGACGGTGCCGTTGCCCATGTTGTCCTCGATGGAGACGGCGCCGCCGGCGTTTTCCAGGTACTCCTGTACCATGGGAAACCCGGCGCCGGTACCGCGGATATACCGTTTCATCTTGCTGTTTGCGCTGGTTACGCCAAAATCGAAGGCACGCTCTTTGTCGTCGATGCCAGGACCCTGATCGGCAAAGCGGATGGTATCGCCACCGTCGAGAATCGAGATGATGGGCTCTGCAAAATGCGCGTGGATAAAGTTTTCGACAATCTCGCGGATAACCATCAGCGAGATGCGTCCTCCCTGCTCTTTCATGCACTGGTAGACGGTGTTGGTTGTCTCTTCCAAGTAGGTGCGGACGTCTTGCGGTTCGATGACGATGACACGCGGTGTCGACAGCATGTCATCGTAGACCGCGATGCGCGCTGCATACATGGCCTTCGGTGCTTGTGCGGTGACCTGCTCGCTCTCGTTGCGTTTTTCGCGCACGCCGGTGATGTGCTCGTTGTCGGGTGCCGGATCACCGGAATCGACCATGGTGTAGAAGTCGTCAGACATGCCGCTCGCAATCTTTCAAAAGGTTTTGAACAAATAGTAGCTCACCGCGCAATGTTTCTCATCTTTCGACAAGTTTTCAAAACCTGTTGAAAACTTTGGAAAACGGACGAAAAGTTCTCAACATTTCCAACACGACCTGTTGAAAACTCGATGAAATTTCGTGAAAAGTTGCCTGCAGCCTCAAATGCCGGTTCTGCTTATGGGGGAACCGTGTACTCTTTGCAACCTTTTACCTTTGATTTCTTGACATTTGAACATTGATTTCCCTACAATCTTCAAGCTCACGTGTCTATATCTGCGTCCGCGTCCCCGCGGACACTCGAAATGCAGCAGGAGGAACTTAAGATGAAGCGTACGTATCAGCCTAATAAGCGTAAGCGTGCCAAGACCCATGGCTTCCGTGCCCGTATGGCCACTAAGGGTGGTCGTGCCGTGCTCGCCCGTCGTCGCGCCAAGGGCCGCAAGCGTCTCACTGTCTAGCAGCGATACACACATCTCGCATGAAGACTATTAAGTCTCGGCAAGATTTCGAGCATGTGTTCAGTCAGGGGCGTCGTTTCAATCACCCTCTGATTCGAATGACCATATGTGAATCGGTTGGCGAAGGCGACTCCGGAAGGGTCGCCTTCGTTGGTGCTAAACGACTCGGTTGTGCTGTGGTGCGCAACCGATCTAAGCGTGTGATGCGCGAGGCCGCTCGCAGCTGTGGATTTCCCGTTGCGGGTTATGACATCATCTTGTTCGCGACTCCCAAAACGAGGGTTTCCTCGCCGCAGGAGATGGACAAGGCGTTGCGTTCGCTTATGAAACGCGCCGGCGTTGCCGGGGAGGAGCGATGAGCAATCACGTTTTGCGACGTGTTGCCATCGCTCCTATTCGCATATATCAACAGGTTATTTCGCCCTTATTGCCTGACGCCTGCATTTATTACCCAACGTGCTCGCAATACGCTATCCAGGCGATTGAGAAGTACGGTGTTTTGAGAGGCTGCTGGCTTGCCGTGAGGCGCATCGCTCGCTGCAATCCCCTGCACGTCGGCGGTTATGACCCTGTGCCTTAGCGGGCACTCGCTATCGGAGGAAAACTTACATGTGGGATTGGATCGTTAACATCCTTTTTGAGCTGCTCAAGCTCATCCAGACCTTTGCGGTCGACTGGGGCCTGTCCATCATCATCCTGGTGGTCATCATCCGTCTGCTGCTGACGCCGCTTATGCTCAAGTCGACCAAGTCGACGGCTCGCATGCAGGTGCTGCAGCCTAAGATGCTCGAGATCCAGGAGCGCTATGCCGACGATCCCCAGCGTCAGGCCGAGGAGATGCAGAAGTTCTACAGCGAGAACAAGTTCAATCCGCTGGCCGGCTGCCTGCCGCTTCTGATTCAGATGCCCATCCTTATCGCCCTGTTCACGCTTCTGCGCAACCTGCCGCAGTACTTTAACGAGGGTACGTTCTCGTTCTTTAACATCCTGCCCGATCTGACCACCACGCCGAGCGCCTCTTTTGCCGATGGCTTTATGGTTGCGCTGCCTGCGCTGATCTGCCTGATCCTGTTTGCTGTCTTGACCCTGATTCCGCAGCTGTATATGTCCCGCAA
This sequence comes from Acutalibacteraceae bacterium, assembly GCA_963599935.1. Lineage (GTDB taxonomy): Bacteria > Actinomycetota > Coriobacteriia > Coriobacteriales > Coriobacteriaceae > Collinsella. The sequence continues at coordinate 5,619 of CAVCBD010000040.1, forward strand.
TCAGACTGGTCAGCAGGCCCAGAGCATGCGCATGATGGCTGTCGTCATGACCGTCATGATGCTTTGGATGGGCTGGAGCCTGCCCGTCGGCGTTCTGCTGTACTACGATGTGTCTTCTGCCTGGCAGGTTATCCAGCAGATCTTCGTGACGCAGAAGGTTATCGACAAGGCCAAGGCCGATGAGGAGGAGCGCCTCAAGAACGCTCCGCTGCAGGTCGAGGTTACCCGTCGCGAGAAGAAGCCGCGTCCGCACAAGAAGAAGTAGTCGGGATATCAATCTTATTTAGGTACCTAACTTTTGGAGTACGTTATGTCTGAAGAGATCATCGAGGATATGCTTGAGGAGGTTGCCCCGCAGATTGCGGGCGATTATCCCGAGATTGCACAGCGCTACAAGGCCGGTGAAGAGCTGACCGATGAGGAGCTCGACACCATTGCCGATGTTGCGATTTCCATTCTGCGTTCCATCCTTTCGCACTTCGATGCCGCCAACTCTCCTATTGATGAGTACGAGGGCGACGAGGGTGAGCTGATTTTGGATGTTACCGCTCCTGATCTTGCTGTTCTCATTGGCCGTCATGGTCGTACCCTTGATGCTCTTCAGGTCATGTTCTCTTTGCTGGTGAGCCGCAAGCTCGGCTTTAGGTATCCGGTTGTGGTTGACGTTGAGGGCTACAAGAGCCGTCGTCAGGACAAGGTTGCCTCAATGGCTCAGTCGGCCGCCGAGCGTGCCATCCGTACCCATAAGAGTGTTTCGCTTCCGCCCATGAATGCCTATGAGCGCCGACTGGTTCATATTGCACTCCGTGGCAATGATGCCGTCGATACCCATTCTGAGGGTTCTGACCCTGATCGCCATGTGGTGATTGTTGCTCGATAATCTACTCGAGCTTATGCTAAGGGGGCGTGGTTTCCACGTCCCCTTTTTTTGTCAAAAGTTCTCGATACACTGATTTTTGTCAGAAAGGAGCTTCTGTTGTTTGTACTTAATGATCAGCAGGCTGACGAGATGCTCAGCCGTCTAACTTCCTATTGCAAAGAGTATTCCTTGAGCGTAACTGATGCTGAGCTAAGGAAATGTATTCAGCATTTGGATTTGGTTCTAGAAACAAATAAGACAACTAATCTCACCCGTATTCTTAACGTAGAAGATGCTGCGGTACTTCATATCCTCGACTCACTTGTCTTGCTCCCTTATATCAATAAGGCTCCTGAGGGAGCTTTGCTCGATATGGGAACAGGTGCAGGCTTCCCCGGTATTCCATTAACGATAACCACGCATCGCAAAGCTACTTATATTGACTCTGTTGGCAAGAAGGTTGATGCAGTAAATTCTTTTGTTCATGCTCTTGGATTGAAATGTGGTCATGCAGTTCATGATCGCCTTGAAGAATATGCTCGAAGCCATAAGAAGCAGTTCTCTGTCGTAACCGCCCGCGCACTGGCCCCTCTACCAATTCTTGTTGAGTATGCGGCTCCGTATCTCAAGGATGGAGGGTTATTTGTTATTACGAAGGGCAATCCATCGGATGAGGAGCTTGCTTCCGGCATGTCAGCAGCTAAGATCTGCGGCTTCACTTTACTTCTGAATGACGCAATCGATTTGCCTGAGGGCTTGGGCCACAGGGAGTTCATTGTTCTTAAGAAGAGTCATCCAGCATCCGTTTCATTGCCTCGTGCAAATGGCATGGCAAAGAAGAATCCGCTTGCCTAGATGTTTCACGTGAAACATAATGGATAGTATCGACTCGTAATGTTTCACGTGAAACATCGATGTTGATATCGATTCGGAATGTTTCACGTGAAACATCCTCCGTTTAACAGCTTTAATACACACCAGGAGGGACCGTGGGATTTCGCGACGTTAAGCGTTCTAAGAGCGCAAAAGACACGCGTATTATTGCAATCATCAATCAAAAAGGCGGCGTTGGTAAGTCAACGACTGCCGTTAACCTTGCCGCAGCATTGGGTGAGCAGGGTCGAAAGACACTCATTGTCGATTTTGACCCGCAGGGAAATAGTACAAGCGGGTTTGGAATTGAAAAAGAAGATCTTGACCACTGTATCTATGATGCGTTGTTGAATGATGTTCCGGCGGAATCGCTCGTTCTTGATACGAATTGCAAAAAGGTATTTGTAATTCCGGCTACAATCCAGCTTGCAGGCGCAGAAATTGAGCTTGTAAGTGCGATTGCCCGTGAAACTCGCTTAAAGGATTTGCTTGAGCCCATTCAGGACGAGTTTGATTTTATCTTTATTGATTGTCCCCCTTCTCTCGGCCTACTTACCATCAATGCGCTAACAGCCGCAGATAGCGTTTTGATTCCAATTCAGTGCGAGTACTACGCACTTGAGGGCGTAACCAAGCTCCTTGAGTCGATGAAAATGGTCAAATCGCGTCTGAATAAGGGTTTGGATACGTATGGTGTACTTATGACCATGTATGACTCGAGAACTTCCCTTTCAAACCAGGTTGTTGAGGAAGTTCAGTCGTACTTTGGTGATAAGGCTTTCAAGACCTTGATTCCTCGTACGGTCAAAATCTCAGAAGCTCCGTCCTTCGGCGAGCCTGTAATTACCTATGCACCGCAAAATAAGGGTGCTAAAGCGTATATGAACCTTGCAAAAGAGGTGATCAAACGTGCCTAGTGCAAAGAAACGTGGCGGATTGGGACGTGGACTCAATGCTTTGGTCTCAGAGGCCGAGTATGAGACTGGTGGTTCGGCTGCGTCGGCTTCAAAAGCCGCTTCTGAAACAAAACTGCCCATTGAGGATATCGTTCCCAACCCTAATCAGCCTCGAATACACTTTAACGAAACTGAACTTCGCGAGTTGAGCGAGTCAATCCAAGAACACGGCGTTTTGCAGCCGCTTTTGGTTCGCAAACATGGAAACGGCTATGAGATTATCGCGGGTGAGCGTCGTTACCAGGCGTCAAAGCTTGCTGGTCTTGAAGAACTGCCTGTCATCATTAAAGAAGTTAATGATGAGGAAATGCTCGCTCTTGCTCTTATCGAAAATCTTCAGCGTTCTGATTTGAATCCCGTCGAAGAGGCGAAGGGTTATCGTCAGCTCATTGATGCCAGCGGCATGACGCAGGAGGCATTATCAAAGGCTGTCAGTAAGTCTCGTTCTGCAATTACAAATTCACTTCGTTTGTTAGATCTTCCAGAAGTCGTACAGCAGATGATTTTCGACGGCAAACTTACTGCGGGCCATGCGAGAGCAATTCTCGCAGTTCCATATGAAGATGCCAGGATTCGACTTGCTAAGAAAGTTGTCGCGGAGGGTCTTTCCGTTAGAGCGACAGAAAATCTTGCTCCGTTGTTTTCTGCCGGAGAGACGCCAAGGACTCCGAGACCAGCAACACCTCAGTCATTTAAAAAAGCCGCTCGAGTACTTCGTCAAGTATTTAACACGAACGTACGCGTGAAGAGCTCGCGCGGCAAGAACAAAATTGAAATCGAGTTCAAAGACGAAGAAGAGCTCTCCCGTATTCTTGGCGAAATGATTCAATTTGGGCAGGAGGATCAGGATGAAGAATAAGATTCTCGCGGCCATTGCGTTGGCAACCACCGTTGCGGCTGGTGCTTTTGCGGGGTATAAGCTTGCAACAGATGATGAACTGCGCGGTCGACTGCTGCGCGGAGCTCAGGATATCGTCGATACATCTAAAAAGAAAATGGATGTGATGACCGAAGATGTCGCTATGCGCACTGCTCAGGTGACTAAGAATCCCAAGATTAACCAAGACTGGGTTAACCATCAGTGGGAAAATGTTGGTTATTAGGTACCTAACAATTACTTGCCTGTTTTGAAGGGGTCCTTGTCTGATACATGAGACAAGGACCCCTAATTTTGGCTAAAAACGAAGCTTACGTAAATCAAATCCATTGGTATGAAAACAAATGAAACAGCCCCGGTTGCATTATCTGCAACCGGGGCTGTCGGATGTTTCACATGAAACGTTATGGGGCACAGACTCCCCTATGCGTTCTTCTGTACCTTGAAACGTTGCTTCAGCTGACCGCAGGCGGCGTCAATATCATTGCCGCGAGAATTACGGATCGTGGTCTCGATGCCACGAGACTCAAGGCGGCGCTGAAGATCCTCAACCTTATGAATCGGAGACGGCTTGAGCGGGCTGCCCTCGATGTCGTTAAGCTGAATCAGGTTAACGTGGCACAGCGTTCCCTCGCAGAAGTCGCAGAGTGCCTGCATCTCGGGATTCGTATCGTTGACGCCTTCGATCATGGCATACTCATAGGTCGGGCGGCGGCCAGTCTTCTCGGTGTAGAGCTGAAGCGCCTCGTGCAGGCGGAGCAGCGTGTACTTCTTAACACCGGGCATAAGCTTATTGCGCGTCGACTGGATGGCGGAATGCAGCGACACGGCAAGCGTGAACTGCTCGGGGATGTCGGCAAATTTGCGAATTCCAGGAATAACGCCGCTGGTAGAGACGGTGAGGTGACGGGCGCCGATACCGATGCCATCGGGGTCGTTGAGGATTCGCAACGCCTTGAGAACCTCGTCGTAGTTGGCAAACGGCTCGCCCTGGCCCATGAACACAACGCTCGTAGCACGCTCGCCAAAGTCGTTGGATACATGAAGCACCTGGTCGACGATCTCCTGAGCTGTCAGCGAGCGCTTGAGGCCGTTAAGGCCGGTGGCGCAAAAGGCACAGCCCATGCCACAGCCTGCCTGGGTGGAAACGCAGACGGAAAGCTTGTTACGACGGGGCATACCGACAGTCTCGACGGAAATGCCGTCGTGGTACTCGAGCAGATACTTGCGAGAGCCATCTTTGGAAACCTGCTTGGTGAGCTCGGTCGGCGTGTCAAAGGCAAAAGCCTCTTTAAGCTGCTCGCGGAAAGCCTTGGGAAGGTTAGTCATATCATCAAACGAACAAACGTTCTTCTCAAAGACCCATTCGATGAGCTGCTTCGCGCGGAAAGCGGGCTGGCCGAGTTCTGCCACGAGCTCGCGAATATCGTTTTGGCTCAAGTCGCGAATGTCCTGAGATTTAGTCCTGGGATTCATGGAAGCCTTTCGATTTTGGGGAAACGTAGAGGGTATCGCTACAATATGGTATCAGCTGCAGAAATTATAGAGGAGGAGTCTGCCCATGCCGGGTAAAAGCCTAGAGAACATGCACGTAGCGGTCTTGGCGGGCGGTCATTCCGCTGAGCGCGAGATCTCGCTCAATTCGGGAAAGAACGTCGTGGCGGCCCTGAAGGAGGCCGGCTACACTTCGGTGAAGCTGCTCGACACGGCTGCCGATAATTTTATGGTAACCATGGCGACCGGTGGTTTCGACGTGGCATTTATCGCCATGCACGGCGCCGGCGGTGAGGATGGTGCCATGCAGGGTGCCATGGAGACCCTGGGTATCCCCTACACGGCCTCGGGCGTGCTCGCGAGCGCCTGCGGTGCCGACAAGGAGGTCTCTAAGCTCCTGTACGCCAAGGCGGGCATTCCCATTGCCCCCGGCCTTGCGCTCGAAGTGGGCGATGAAGTCGATATCGATCACATTGTCGAGGTTTGTGGCGAGCGCTGCTTTGTGAAGCCGGCCGTTAACGGCTCCAGCTATGGCATCTCCCTGGTCCACGAGCCCTCCGAGCTGCCCGCGGCCATCGCCAAGGCGTTTGAGTTCGGCGACAAAGTACTGGTCGAGAAGTGCATCGAGGGTACCGAGATCACCGTCGGCGTATACGGCGAGGATGACGTGCGCGCTCTGCCGATTGTCGAGATCAGTAAGCCCGAGGACTGCGAGTTCTACGATCTGGACGTGAAGTATGTCGATCCTACGGACATCCATCGCATTCCGGCGCAGATTTCGCCCGAGAACTACGCTCGTGCCCAGGAGCTTGCTTGTGCTGCCCATAGGGCACTCGGCTGCCTGGGTATCTCGCGCAGCGACTTTATCGTGAGCGAGGACGGCCCCGTTATCCTCGAGACCAACACGATTCCCGGCATGACCGATACGTCGCTGTATCCGGATGAGATTCGCCACACCGATGACATAACGTTCCCGCAGGTCTGTGACAGCCTAATTCGCATGGGGCTTCGTCGAGCGGGCGTTGCATGCTAATCGAGGACGCTGTTTCGTCGGGAACGCCGCAGTTTGTCATCGATTCTTATGCCACGCTTGCCGAGCGCGCCAAAACCCAAGCGTTTGGTCTCATCGAAGAAGATGTTATCGTCCTCGATACCGAGACCACGGGTCTTTCGGTGCAGGACAACGAGCTTATCGAGATATCGGCGGCTCGCCTTTCGGGCCGCGAGGTTGTCGATCGCTTCGATACCTTCGTGCATCCCAAGCAGCTGATTCCCGCCGAGATTACTGAGCTCACGAGCATTACAAACGCCGATGTGGCAGATGCCCCGTCGGCCGTTGAGGCTGTCGCCGCTCTCGCCGATTTTGTCGGCGGCTGCCCGGTAATCGCACATAACGCCACCTTCGACCGTTCGTTTATCGAGTCGGTCAAGGGCGGCGTCAACGTCAGCGACATCTGGATCGATTCGCTGGCACTGTCGCGCATCGCGCTTCCGCGCCTGGCCTCGCATAAGCTGTCTTTCATGGCCGACCTGTTTGGCTGCGACTCGGTGTCGCACCGCGCCAACGCCGACGTCGACGCCTTGTGTGGTGTGTGGCGCGTGTTGCTCGTGGCGCTCACCGACTTGCCTCAGGGCTTAATGGCGCGCCTGGCCGACATGCACCCCGACGTACCCTGGTCCTATCGTCCCATCTTCTCCTTCTTGGCGGGACAGAACCCCGGTTCTATCTTCTCTCTCAGCGCCGCTCGTGCTGACGTTCTCAAGGCCGATCGGGCCGATGATCGCGTTGATGCGGACGAGCTGCCGGTCCTTAAGATGCCGAGCCGCGAGGAAATCGAGGCGGACTATGCCCCGGGCGGCCTGGTTAATCGCATGTATCCCACGTACGAGCCGCGTGATGAGCAGATTGCGATGGCGCTCGAGGTCCGTGACGCACTCGTTACGGGAACGCATCGCGTGATTGAGGCGGGGACGGGCGTCGGCAAATCGATGGCCTATCTGGTGCCGTTTGCCGAGGCCGCCCGCCGCAACAACATCACGGTAGGTATCGCAACTAAATCGAATAATCTTGCCGACCAGCTCATGTATCACGAGCTGCCCAAACTTGCCGAGCAGCTGGACGGAGGTCTATCGTTTTGCGCCCTCAAGGGCTATGACCACTATCCATGCTTGCGCAAGCTTGAGCGCATGAGCCGCGGCCAAGTCGAAATTACGACTAAGCGTGATCCCGCCGACACGCTTACGGCAGTCGCAGTCATCATGGCGTACGTGTGTCAGTCGGCCGATGGCGACCTCGACTCGCTCGGCATTCGCTGGCGCAGCGCCAACCGTCCCGACTTTACGACGGCGTCGCGCGAGTGCGCCCGTCGCCTATGCCCGTTTTTCCCCGATAAATGCCTGGTCCACGGCGCCCGTCGTCGCGCGGCGCATGCCGATGTGGTGGTCACCAACCATTCCCTGTTGTTCCGCAATGTTGCGGCCGAGGGCAGAATCTTGCCTCCGATTCGTCACTGGGTAATCGATGAGGCCCACTCCATCGAGCGCGAGGCACGCCGTCAATGGGCGCGCGTGGTGTCGGCGGATGAATCGCGCGTTCTGTTTGAGCGCCTGGGTGGCTCGAGCGCCGGTGCGTTGAGCCAGGTTTCCCGCGATTTGGCAACCTCGGAGGGCTCTACGCTCTATCTGGGTCTTACCGCCAAGGCGACGTCGACGGTTGTACGTGCGAGCATGGCGATTGCCGATGTGTTTGACGGCGTTCGCGAGCTTGGCCGCCGTGCTCGCGGGGGCTATGACAATGCGAACCTATGGATTGGCCCCGAGCTGCGCGAATCTGACGACTGGCATGATTTCTTACAGTCGGCCTACGCTGCCATCGACGCATTGGAACAAGCTGACAAGAGTGTCGACGCGCTCGTGCAGTCCGTTGCCGCCGACAAGCCCGAGGTCGTTGTGGACTTGGGTGATATCTCGCGCCGCCTGCACGAGCTGGCCGAGAACCTCAAACTCATCATCGACGGCACCGATGAGCACTACGTGTATTCGCTGCAAGTCAATCGCAGGCTGCGCGCCGGCGGCGAGTCGATGACCGCGGAGCGCATCGATATTGGCGAGGCCTTGGCAACCGAGTGGCTGCCCGAGGTTCACACGGCTATCTTTGCATCGGCGACCATGACGGTTTCCAAGAGTTTTGAGCATTTTAACCACGCCGTCGGCCTCGATCGCATCGGTGCCTCGACATCATCGTCGCTGCACTTGGATTCGAGCTACGACTTCGATTCGAATATGGCCGTGGTCGTGGCTGGGGATATTCCCGATCCGCGCGACCGCGAAGGCTATCTTTCGGCGCTCGAGCGTGTGCTGGTCGACGCTCATCTTGCCATGGGCGGCTCGGTGCTCACGCTGTTCACCAACAGGCGTGACATGGAGGAGCTGTACGATCGCGTCGAGCCCAAGATGGCTCGTGTGGGCCTGGAACTCAACTGCCAGCAGCGCAACTCGTCTCCTCGCCGCCTGCGCGATCGCTTTATCAACGAACCGACCTCGTCGCTCTTTGCGCTTAAGGCCTTTTGGGAAGGGTTTGACGCCAGCGGCGAGACGCTGCGCTGCGTCATCATCCCCAAGCTGCCGTTCTCGAGCCCCACAGACCCGCTCTCATGCGAGCGCAATCTGCGCGAAGACCGCGCCTGGGCGCGCTATTCGCTGCCCGAGGCCGTGCTCGAGGTCAAGCAGGCAGCCGGTCGCCTCATTCGCTCATCGACCGATTGTGGCGTACTCATCTTGGCCGACCCGCGTCTGGTGACGAAGGGCTACGGCAAGAAATTCTTAACGTCGCTGCCCACGAGCTCCTATCAGCGCATCGAGTCGGCACAAATCGGGCACTATCTACAGCTGTGGCGCGCACGCCACGAGCGGCGCCGCTAAAGCGGACAGATGAGGGATTTTGCCATATCGCACAGACGCTCTGACAGGGCGGGGTCATCCAAGATGCGGATGGCCCCGCCCGCTGCGATTACCTGGCTTAGCAGCCAGCGCTCGGAGCCGTAGCGTACATTCACTGTTGAGCTGTCCGCCCCATTGGGTTCAATCGATATGATGCCGGGCCAGTCAAGGCGCTCTGCCAAGGCGCGCGGCATGAGAAGTTTCGCGCTCCGCTCCGCCTGGGCGAGGGAGTCATGGAGGGTCGCGGGCTCCGGCGCGTGGCGCACGACGGAGTCGTCGGTCAAGACCAGGCCCTCGATTTTATCCATACGATAGGTACGCTGTTCGTCGATCGCGACATCCCAGGCAATCAGATACGTTTGGTCGCCGTTTGTTGTGATGCGCAAGGGGTCGACCAAACGCTCGCGCGCCTGCGTGTCATCCATCGAGCGATACGAGATGCGGCAGCGAACGCCGTCCCGAATGGCGCAGCTCAGCTGCTGCCAGTGCGACCCGTGGGCGACGGTGTCAAAGACGCGCTGGTTGTAGCCGAGTTCTTTGGGAAGAAGGGCGCGCCGTATTCGAGCTGCCGCTTGGGGTTCGATCCCCAATGATTCAAGTTCATGGTTGAGCACAGCGCCCTCGGCGGCACTCAGGCGCAGCGGTAGCACGCGCCCCGCATCACCGGTGAGGACCACGCACTCGCCGCGGCGTTCGCAGATAATACGTGCGCCCGATTCTCGGTCCGCAAGTGTTGAGACGATCTCGAGAATCTCGTCGAGCGATGCCCCCGTGATATCAAAGCGGCTGCAAAGATCGTCTCGTGTCATGCCGTTCTCGCCGGCAGCGTAGAGGGCCTCCATGATGTCGATGGCGCGCGAGAGCCTTTGCTCGCTGGTGAGTTTACGCACGGGCATGCTCGTGCACCGTCCTTTCGATGAGGTGATTCCACGCCTGCTTGAGAGAATCGGGGGCGACGGGCCTCATGCCATCCATGGCATGGGCCATGCAAAACGAGGCTGCGGCTTCAAAGTCGCGCACGTCAACGGTCCAGGTCCACTCCGTTTCGGTGCGCATGAGTTCGCCTCGTCCGCGTGTGAGACCGTTGATCATATCGGCCTGCGCTTCACGCGCGAACGAGAACGTAGCCGCAACAGGTGGGCGGTCGGCAAAATCGAACTCAAAGAATAAGTAATCGTTGAGGTTGAAATCCGCAGGAATGGCGTAGGCTTTCGAAGGTCTCCAGGCGCGAATGATGCGGTCGCAGCGGAATGTTCTGATATTGCCGGTGGCATTGTCGAGGCCGCAGAAGTATGCCGTACCCTCGCGCTCGAACATGCCGTAGACGCAAACGGTCCGCTCGCGTTGTTCACCGCGTCCGTTTTGGTACAAAAAGCGCAGCGCGCAACGCTCGGCAAAGGCGCTCCATACCGCATCGACGGCGGGAGAGCGGCGGATCGGTGCCTCTCCTATCGTCGACAGGCCGGTGAGGTAGGCAATCTTGGAGCGAATGTCGGCAAGCGGCGCGGCAAAGGCGGATGAGCCTGCCGCGAGTGTCTGGTCGATGGCATCGAGCAGGATGTCGGCGTCGTCTGCGGTGATGAGGCCACCCGCGGCAAACGTGTGCTCGCGGTCGATCGTCCACGCGCTCTCCTCGGTTTCCTGCGCTCCGGCAGCACGAACCTCCCTGATAACGATGCCGCGTTCGAGCAGCTTGTCGCGATCGCGGCGGAACTTGCGCTTGTCTGAGTCGATATTGCCCGAGCCGTATCCCAAATCGGAATCCAGGACGATTTGCTCGGTCGTCAGCGGTTCGGGAGAACTGTTGAGTACAAAGAAAAGGTTGAGGATGCGCTGAGCCGTTTTATCGAAACCGGGCTCGGGCGCCCCCTTTTTAATTGTCGCGGTTGCGTCGCTTGCCGTCATAGAATCCTCGCATGGGAAGGTCGTTTGATGCCATGATTTTAGTCCGATATGGAGATTAGGCTATATCCTTGTCCGCTCGCGGCGTTAAGATGGCCCGAATTCGGTCGTTTGCGCTCGCTCGGGGTATACTTTCGACTATATACGGTTC
>CAVCBD010000041.1:0-16570 GCA_963599935.1 Acutalibacteraceae bacterium
ATCGCTGCCATGCCGAGGTCGTCCAGGTTATCGGCCGCAAGTTCTCGCTGTATCGTGAGTCCTCGCGCAAGGATATCGAGAAGATTAAGCTCGTCTAAGAGCCAACAATCCGGCGAGCCAACATACATCAAGCTTGCGAGCGTCCGAGCAATTCGGACGCTCATTTTTTATCGCTCGACGAGCACGCGGTTGAGCCTGCCCTCCACCAAGCGCTCGTACAGACGCCGCGTCTCGGGCTCGGGCACGCCATTGACCTGCTCCCTCAGGTGATGCATATGCCCACTGTACAGCTCGACGATATCGCGTCGTCGCCCCGCCGCACCGTAGACGCGCATAGCGCAACGCACCATGTCCTCGCGCGCCGTCTCTTGCCGCAGCCCCGACTCCACCAGCCATACCGCCGACTGCAGGTCGTTTTCTTCTAGGGCGGCATTCGCGCCCCGAATCATGCAGTCGATATACTTCGATTCCATAATGCGCCGCATACGCAAAAAGTAGGTGGGATTACAGCCATTGGGAACATACAACGGGCCGGCGTAGAGTTGCTCTATCTTAAGGCACAGCTCGACCAGATGGGGTCCGCGCGCACCTGTGCGATTTCCCAAAACTTCGCGGCTTATCTGATCAAACAACCGCACGTCAGTCTTGACGTAATCGCCGTTAAGCCCAATGCACTCGTTTTGGATCAGCACACACGACTTGCCGTCCGGTGTCGGCCCCAAGGCCGAACGCAGGCGCGATATCGTCGAGTACAGATTGTTACGAGCGCTATTGAACTCGGCATGGGGCCACAGCTCCATAGCCAGCGTCTCGCGGTCGACCAGTGCATCCATGCCCAGCGCAAGCCGCTCGGCAAGCGTCGCCGCTTTCTTGCGGCGCCACATCTTATCCGTGATGGGAAACCCGTCGCGCTCGGCGCGAAACGCCCCAAACATGCGGATCTCGATATGGCCAATCACATCGACACCCTCGGCATCACCGGCCTGGAACAGACGCTCGCCTTCGCCCTCAAAGTCGTCACGCAGCGAATACCGCGACAGCTCGCGCACCGGGAGCTTCTTTCGAATTCTAGCAGCCGGCTCACCCAGACAATGCATCGCAAGACGCGCAAACAGCCGATACGACGGATCCAAAATCCCTGGGCGGTTCATGGACATCCAGGCTGCAAGGTCGCTATCGCGGCCCGCGGAGGCCAAATGCAGCGCCACCATCCAAGCCTCGGCACCACCGACCTGCGTCCGACTCAAATCGAGCAGCTCTGCCTCTTCGCGCACCGATACCATCGATGTATTGCGTAAGTACGCCGCGCGCTCTAGCAGCAGCGCGTTGTCGCGTATGTATCCAATCGATTCCTCGGCAAGCCTAAGCACCTGCACCGCACGGAATTTGGCATTGACCGGACGCCCCTCAGCCAACGACTGCCAGCCTTCCAGTATCAAGCCAAACAACTGGACTTGATTGTCACGCACACGCACGGCAAAACGGTCGAGCTCATTGAATGCCTGCTCGTCGGTCACCGGCATGCCGGCAAACAGGCGCCGCGCCGATAACACCATGCGCACCCAGATGGCGAGCGCTCGGATTCCACGCGCTTCGAGTGCCTCGAGCGTCAGAGCCATCTCGTCATCACGCTCGTCAGTCCCCGCATACGACCCGTCAAATAGCTCCGTCAACATGCGGTCCGCGCGCACAAACGTCCCCGCGATATCGAGCTCACAATCGTAGGCTTTATCCGTTTTGAGCCCCGCGAGGATCTCGCCACCCTTCGCCCGCTCGGTCAGTCCATGCTTTATCTCGACATGTGCGGACAGCATATCGAGTGCGGCACAAGACGCCTCGCTTTCCAACGCCGTATGGCTTGCCGGAAGCCCCAGACCACTATCTCCATAACAGGCGGCCGTAAACGCGTGCGCCACCTTCCACGACACGGGATTGAGCTCGGAAATCGCTTGTTCGCCCGCACGCTCGATAATTGAGGCCATATACCGCGCAAGCTTTGTATTGGAGACGCTCACCGCCGCCAGATAGATGCCGAGCGCCTCGTCAGGCGTCGGCTCCGAGGCCCGGTCATCTGCCTCGGTCTTTCCCAGCGCCGCGCGGCAGACATCCCCTCCATGCCCCGTCAGGGCCAGATCGACCCCATACTGCCCGGCAAGCTCCAACACCGCACTGCGGTCCAAAAACGCGTCGGCGAGGTCCATCGCGGTATCGCAGCGCCCCGCTTTAATCAATATACGCGCCGCCCGCACAACGAGTTCGGGGCGAATTTCGGCGACCAGCTTGCGCAATCGCAGGCGTGCGTTGTCCTCGGTACCCAAGCAGGTAAAGCGCCGGTCTGCCGGATCAACGCCAAAAATGGGATAATCGCGGACAAGATAGGACTGGTCAATCGCCGAAAGCCTAACACCGCAAGCCTCGAGCTCCGAAATATTGCCCTCACCCATTAAGACCATCAAGCATGCCACACTAAACAGGGCGTTGTTCTCGAGCGACGCCAGATCAACAAGTGCCGCACCGTAGATATTGACGATCTCGTTTTCGAGCATCTGGGCAACGTCTCCCTGCCCGTATAGTCCCGACTGCATAGCCGAGACGAGCTCGGGCACGCCCTGCGTAAGCTGATAGAAGTCGAGCGACGTGCTGATCGAAAACACCGATGCCCACGCCGAATACTCATAGGCATGCACCTTGAGCATCTGCGCGTTGACTTTAATCGAATCGCCCAGTCCGTGAATCAGCTGGCGATTCGAAGGACGGCAGCTCATAAAGACCCCAACCCCCATAGCACGCAGGGTTCGGATTCGGTCGATCAGCTCCTCGGTCTCGCTCTGGCTGAGGTTAGGCACGTTATCGATTGCAATCAGGGAGTGCGGCTTGTCCTTAAGCTCTTCGGTAACGACCTCGAGCTGCATAAACACCTCGCGCCCAATGGCGCGGTCTGCCTCGATGATCCGCACAGGACCTCGCGTCGGATCGCTTTTAACCTCTTGGGCATACTGCAGCAGCACCGAGGTTTTCCCAAAGCCATCAGGCGCGTAGAGGACTACGATGCCGGCCTTTCGGCCCTTGGCGATAAGTTCGTTCATCAAGCGATCGCGCCGCACCATATAGCTACTGCCCAGCGGCATAAGCTCGAGGTCGTCCGTATTGCCCAAATCGTTAACCATGCCCGCTCCTCAACTCGACCACATGGACACCGTAACGCTAGACCATATGTATCGCTAGATGAATAGAGCGATGCTACGGTTTAGGATGTTTGCTGGTACGCAAATGGCAAGTTTTTGTTCAGCGTGGTCCGATTGAAACTTATCCCCCAACCAATCAGTCTTTGCGCAGGTCAATGCGCTTGCCAGCTTGTCCCATCCTTTGGCAGTTTACCTTAAATGAGCGCTGTTCAATTGTGTTGCGCAACTCACCTAGCGCCAGCTACCGTCTGCGACCTTTTCATAGCATTTATGCATAGTATCTGTTATGGAATGAATCATGCTGCACCAGACGCACCCGTCAAGTTCGCGGCAAGGTTTTCGTCAAGCACACGGCGTGCACTCAGAAAAAAGGCCCCCGCAAAGCGGAGGCCTTCGGCAAAGCTATGTCGAGGTGATAGGCTTTCGCTACTCGCAGAGCGAAAGGGCGGCCTCGTCGGCAACGACAACGCAGTTGGTGTGCAGCTGCAGGATCGAGGCAGGGCACTCGGGGGTAACCGGACCAAAGCACATGTCATGCACGGCTTGGGCCTTGGCCTCGCCATTGGCGACAACCAGGATCATGCGGGCATACATGATGGTCTGAGTGCCCATGGTGTAGGCCTGACGAGGCACGTCGTCGATGCTGTCAAACAGGCGGCTGTTGGCCTGAATAGTGCTCTCGGTGAGGTCGACGCAGTGCGTGCCCTTGGAGAAGTGGTCATCGGGCTCGTTGAAGCCGATGTGGCCGTTGTTGCCAATGCCGAGCAGCTGCAGATCCGGGTAACCGGCGGCGGCGACGATCTTGTCGTACTCAGAGCAGGCAGCGGCGGCGTCGGGGTTGGAACCGTCGGGCACATGCGTGTTGTTCAGGTCGATGTTGATGTGATCGAAGAAGTTCTCACGCATAAAGTAGTGATAGCTCTGGGGATCGTCGTGCGAAAGGCCGCGATACTCGTCCAGGTTGTAGGTGCTGACCTCGGCAAAGTCGACGTCGCCCTTCTCGTACCAAGCAGCGAGCTGCTTGTAGGCACCGATCGGGGTGGAGCCGGTGGCAAGGCCCAGCACACAGTCGGGCTTGAGGATAACCTGCGCCGAGATGATATTGGCTGCCTTGCGGCTCATATCCTCGTAGTCTTTAGCTTTAATGATCTTCATTACGCGTCCTTTCTCGTACAAGAGAGGCAAGGCTCCCCTTACAAGCACTTGCCCGCGGCCCGCGTCGGCCGCAACCAACGTGTGCGGCCACCAGGGCGAGGTCGCGTAATGTATGTGTCTCGTGTCTAGCCGCGTCGAGGCCCCTGCCCGTCCACGGTGACCCGAAGCCTTTTAGCTTCGGACAAATCCCATCTTGCCACGGAGGGCGTCCTCTTTCAAGGGCGCCCTCCGTAAACGTGTTTGAATTGTAGGCTAATGGCCACGTGCACTTGCTAGCGCTCGCGAGCAACGATGAGCTGGTCCATCTCTTCGACATGCACGCCAACGGAGCCCTTGATACTCGAGAACTCAACGGAGTTGCACACCAAGATGGGAACCGTCACATCATAGCCCTCGGCAGCAATTGCCTCGCGATCGAACTCAATGAGCACATCGCCCTTATGGACGATGTCGCCCACTTGCGCATGTACGGTAAAGTGCTTGCCCTCAAGCTGAACAGTGTCCAAACCAACGTGGATGAGCACGTCCAAGCCATCGACCGTGTTAAGCGCAACAGCGTGTCCCGTGGGAAAAATGGCCTCGACCTTGGCATCAGCCGGTGCAATCACACGCGTGCCGGTAGGCTGAATCGCCACGCCCTGGCCCAAAAGGCCGGTGGCAAATGTCTGGTCGTTTACCTCGGAAAGCGGAATGACGTCGCCCGAGATGGGAGCATCCAGCGTAAGGACTCGACCACGCATACCAAAAGACCTTAGGACTTTAGTGAACATGCTCCCCCTCGGACATACCAATCGACCAAAATAGCCTTAACAGTTTACCACTTGGCACTCGTTTTTGACCATTAGGGAAGTTCGCGCTTGACAACCTCGACGATGTCGTCGACAACGCGCTGGGTCAGCTCGTGCGTCTCGGCCTCGGCCATAACGCGGACCAGCGGCTCGGTACCGCTCGGGCGCACCAGAATGCGACCGCGGCCGTCAAGCTCCTTCTCGGCAGCAGCGACGGCGTCCCAGATGGGCTGGCAGTCGTCCAGACCGGCCTTGTTGTCGGAATGCACGTTGACGAGCACCTGCGGGTACTTCTTCATAATGCCGGCAAGGTCGGTGAGGGTACGACCAGTGCGCTTGAGCACGGCCAGCAGCTGCAGGGCCGTCACCAGGCCGTCACCGGTGGTGTTGTGCTCCAGGAAGATGATGTGGCCGGACTGCTCGCCGCCGATGACGGCGCCGTCCGCGAGCATGCGCTCCAGAACGTAACGGTCGCCCACGGCGGTCTGGACCATCTCGAAGCCCTGCTCCTTCATAGCGATGGAGAAGCCCAGGTTGCACATAACGGTCGAGACAATCTCGGAGTTGGCGAGCTTGCCGCGAGCAGCCAGATCGGAGCCACAGATGGCCAGGATGTAGTCGCCGTCGATCTCGTTGCCCTCGCTGTCCACGAACAGCACGCGGTCGGCGTCGCCGTCGTGGGCCAGACCGATGTCGGCATGAGTGCGCAGCACGAGCTCGCGCAGGGGCTCAAGATGGGTGGAGCCGCACTCGACGTTGATGTCGGTACCGCAGTAGTCGGTGTTGATGGCATGGACCGTGGCGCCCAGGCGCTGCAGCGCGGCGGGCGTGGTCTGGCAAGAGGCGCCATGACCGCAGTCGACGGCAACAACCAGGCCGTCGAGCCTCAGGCCGTCGAGTGTGCTGATGGCATGGTCGACGTATGCCTTGCGGGCGTCCTTCATTTTGATGATGTGGCCCACACCGGCGCCGGTCGGCAACGTGTCGGCAGCCATGGCCTCCTCGGACATGACCCAGGCGCTGATCTCTTCCTCGACCGCGTCGGGAAGCTTCATGCCCTTGCGGCTAAAGAACTTAATGCCGTTGAACTCCGGCGGATTGTGCGAAGCGGAGATGACGATGCCGCCGTCAAGCTCGTTCTGAACGGTGAGCAGCGCCACAGCCGGCGTGGGGATAACGCCGCAGCAGTGTGGACGGCCGCCCTCGGCCATGATGCCGGCGGTCAGAGCGCTCTCGAGCATGGTACCCGAAAGGCGCGTGTCGCGGCCAACGCAGATATCCGGACCAAGGAACTTGGTCGCCGCGCGGCCCAGGCGAAACGCGAGGTCGCACGAGAGGTCGGCATTGGCGACGCCACGGACGCCGTCGGTACCGAAGATGTTCTGGGGCATAGGATTGCTCCTTCCCTAGCGAGCGATATGCAACCGCCCACCCTAGTCGAAAAAGAAAAGCGGGACCCGCCGAGGAATCGGCAGGCCCCGCTTGTACATTGTATCTCGTAAGGAGATAAAACCTTAGCGCTTGGAGAACTGGGGAGCGCGGCGGGCCTTCTTGAGGCCGTACTTCTTGCGCTCGACCACGCGAGCATCGCGCGTAAGGAAACCGGCCTTCTTGAGGTCAGCACGGTAGTCGCCAGCGTTCAGAAGAGCGCGAGCGATGCCCAGGCGCAGAGCGCCGGACTGACCGGAGATGCCGCCGCCATCGCACAGAGCGATAACGTCGAACTGACCGGCGGTGTCGGTCACCTTGAAGGGAGCAAGGGCGTTCTCAACGAGCTGATGACGGCCGAAATACTGCTCGGCGTCACGCTTGTTGATGGTCACCTTGCCGGTGCCGGGGACGAGACGGACGCGGGCGACGGCGTTCTTACGACGGCCGGTACCCTGGTAGACAACGGTGTTCTCAGCCATCTTTAAGCCTCCAGCTCAATCTTCGTGGGGTTCTGGGCAGCATGCGGATGCTCGGCACCAGCGTAGACCTTAAGCTTGGTCATCTGGGCACGGCCGAGGGTGGTCTTGGGCAGCATACCGCGAACGGCGCGCTCGATGACCTTCTCCGGGTGCTTCTCCATAGCCTGGCGGAAGCTCTCAGCCTTGAGGCCGCCGTTGTAGCCGCTGTGGCGATAATAGGTCTTCGTGTCGGCCTTGTTACCGGTAAGCTGGACCTTATCGGCGTTGATGACGACAACGAAGTCGCCGCAGTCGCTGTTGGGCGTGAACTGGGGCTTGTTCTTACCGCGCAGGATCATTGCGATCTGGGTGGCAAGACGGCCCAGGACAGCACCATCGGCGTCGACGAGAACCCAGTTGCGCTGGACCTCGCCCTGCTTGGCGTAGTGAGTCGATTTCGAAATCACTTAGACTCCTCCATGTACAGTACGTGTTGTTACAGAGATTCACGGGGCTCTGCAAGTAACCCGTCCATATTACCCCGCTCGCCGTACGAGTCAACAGGTATTTTGGCTCCGACCAGAGTTTCTGCACATGTCATCCATGGGCCGTAATGTTGCGGCGCTAGCGCTCGACGAATGCCTCGATGTCGGTCAGCAAACGCTTTGCCTCCTGGCGACCCTGAATATACAGGTCGAGCAGCTTTGCCGGATCGTGCTCAACATGACCGACCTCGACCGGCTTTTGCGGAGCGACAACCAGCGCACGGCCCTCGCGCTCATACTTCCAAAGGTGCATACGCTGGATGTTGTAACGGTCGTGGCGCGTCTCGATAGCCTCGGTCAAGTACGGATAGTCGGCATAGCGCGCGCGTGCGGCCGGCATCAGCTCGTAAGGCTTCTTTTCGTACGAACGGTCCTGCGTGACGATGACGACCGCGCGATCGAAACCTGCCTCCTCGAGCACATGCTCGATAGGAACCGAATCGGCCACGCCGCCATCGACGTATTTGTGCCCGTCGATCTCGACTGGCGGGGTCACCAGCGGCAGTGAGGTCGAGGCGCGCACGGCATCGAGGTCGAGCACGGCGCTTTTGACCGGCAGGTATGCGGCAGTTCCAAAGAGCATGTCCGTCGCGACGGCGTACATCTCGATGGGGCTCGCGTCGAACGCCTCGTTGTCAAAGGGATCCAGGCGGTCCTGGATATCGTTGAAGATAAAGTCGTAACCCACGATGGAGCCCGTGGATGCGAAGGATGCGGCACCCATGTAGCGGTTGTCATTGCAGAAGGTCAGGTTGATGCGATTGACGCGACCGATCTGGTGTGACTTGTAGTTGACGCCGTTGAGCGCACCGGCCGATACGCCGTACACCGCCGGAATTTCGACACCGGCCTCCATGAGAACGTCGAGCACGCCGGCGGTAAACTGCCCGCGAAAACTGCCGCCCTCCAAGACGAGCGCGACCTTGCCGGCGTTCTTTGCCTTATCTTCTGCAGTCATATTGACCTCCTGCGATTGCGTTTTGGCTTTCTTCTACCCAGTTTTGGGATGGAGGGCGCGCAGGTTTTTCGAGGCGGCAGGTGAAGCGGAAAGCGCGTCCCAGTTTGAGGCGGGATTCCGGGATGCGCTTTCCGCTTGGACCGTCATTGGGAAAGCGCGACCCGTTCTGAGCGCGGATTCCGGGATGCAGTTTCCGCTTGAGGCGTCTTCCGGAAAATGAATCCCATTCCGAGCGTCGATTCCGGGATGCAGTTTCCGCTTGAGCTGCCATTGGGAAAGCGTGTCTCGGTCTGAGTCACTGAGGCGTTTTTCTTTACGCTCGCGCCCTGCACAGAGTTCGATTCTCCGCGGGTGGAGGGGATCCGTCCGCGCGGGACACGGCAGGCTGTCATCCGGTCGGCATCGAATCTATATCCAGTCGAGGCTTTGCGCGGAGAATCCGCGTATTTGCTTCGCAAATCCGCACCGGCTTCGGCCGCCTGCCGGCGTCCTCGCCCGCTCGCTACAAACGCTTCGCGTTTGCTTAACGCTCGCGCCCTGCACAGAGTTCGATTCTCCGCGGTATCTATAAGTAATAAAAAAGCAGGTAGATACGAATATCTACCTGCCTGTAACTATTGGTGGAGGCGCGGAGAATCGAACTCCGGTCCACGAAAGCCCCCTGATTGGCATCTCCAAGCTCAGTCGCTGGTTTAGTCTCGGACGCTTTGCGCGCAGCGACACGCTCGCAGCATCCCAACCGGTTCGGTCTTAGCCTGCGCCATACCGATTACGTGCGCAGGAGCATTCCCCTAAAATGACGTCGCGCCGGTGTCGGGGAAATCACCGGGTTGACGCGCCGCTATAAACTAAGCAGCGAGAGCCATAGGCTCAAAAGAAGAGTTGTTGTCAATTCAATTTGACGGTACCCCTGTTTAACGAGGCGAGGAGACCTCGGCTTGCTTCCTCTCTCAGAGCTATCGTGTCGAAACCAGTCGCCCCCGAATGTTGGGAAAGTCTGGATGGTATCGGGCCTGCAAACACCCGATAACCGTCGACTTTTCAAAGAACACGCGAGGTGAGCCCCGCTCGTGGATAGCTATCTTACCACGTTCTAAAGGCAGACAGCTGCTCTATGCACGAGCTGTGAAGACCCTAATGTGCACCATACTTCGCACTTTTGCCACCGAACGCGTCACGTATATTTTCGCCAAGCAAAATTGACCCGTCGAAAGGACCGTTATGGATACCAAGCAGCAGCTCGTCAATGCCCTCGCAGGCCTGGGCTCAACCATTACCGAAGCTATGGATGTCATCGAGGGCTTTGTCCCCTGCGGACATCCCGCCCTCACGGTATCGAACGCACTCGTCGCGCTGGACGTTGACGATGATGCAGCTCTCGCCCAGCAGCTTGAGACCGTCGAGGGCTTTATCGACCACGTGAGTGAGAACCGCGGCGTGGCCGCCTACCACGGCATCGAGGTCGAGCTCGCGGGTCCCAAAGCCGATCTGCTCGCAGCAATCCGCGAGGTAGGCGCCCTTATGCAGACCGCAGGCGTTAAGAACACCCAGGTCAACGAGTGGGTCTACCGCAGCCTGGCAGCACTCGACAGCTCCGACGAAAAGGCAGCCGAGCAGCTCGCAGAAAGTCCCGCCATCAAGGCCGAGCTTTTGTAAATAGCAGGCGCGGGCCCCATGGCGCATCGTCGTCCAAGAGGCCCGCAAACAGTTCGCGTCAACCGATAGCCGCGCCGCCGCGTTCGGCCAAAGCAAGAATCGGCATCATTTGGCGCGGGGTCTTTGCTGCAAGATCGGCATGTTCGAGCAGCTTGCGATCGTTGGTCACCAAGTAATCGACCTGCGCGCGCCTGCACGCGGCGAGCACCAAGTTGTCCCCGTAATCGCGATGGAGCGCTAAGTATTTGTCGGCCAACCAAAGGTCCGACGCATCTGCACCCACAGCCGTGGCGTTTTCGGTCATGTTCCGAACAAACGCCAGCGCCGCATCGCCAATCGCGCTGGCAGAAGCCTCGTCGAGCGCTCCCCCGCTGGCAAGAACGCTACGCTTCAGCTCGTGTTGGACAACGTACAGCACGTCCTTGGCGATATGCACCGGAAAGAACAGCAATGCCCCCGTCTCCGTCGCCTGTCCAATAAACGCACGCGCGGCAAGCGACTCGGCATGGTCGACGCAAAATGAATCAACCCATACGTTGGCGTCCACCATTATTTTGAGGGGAGCCCCGCTCACTGGATCATCCCCTTTTGGCGATAATGCTCATCCATGGCGTCGGAATAGATTGCGTCCCAATCGCGATCGTCTGATACGGGCGACGCAGCGATGCCCAAATCTGCATAAAGCCGGTCGGCCGCTGCCCATGATACGGCGAACGGAGTATCGTGCGCGATGGTCTGTTGCCGGCCATCAACGGCCGCAAGCACTTCCTCGCACTGCCCGCCACCCTGCGCGACCTTGGCCACCACCTTTTTGATGAGTTCGGGCAGTGACCCGCCCGAAAGCCGCAGCGCCTCCTCGGCACGGTTCTTGACCTGGCGATCCACGCGAACGTTCACCTGCGCCATGCCGCTAACAGTACCCACGTCGATCCCGCTCCCTTCAATTGCTAGCCCTGCTAGCAACACTATATAGAGAAGCTAGCAAATGGTCAAATGCAAAAGGTCTGCGCCCAGACGACACCGATGCCGTCTGGGCGCAGGCCAGATAACGTGGGCGAACACGTCTGCTAACGCAGGTACGCCTTTGCGTTGCCCAGGCTGTAGGCAATCGTCGAGCCGTTGTGCAGCAGCGACGACGCCTGCGGGGTAATCGCGCCGGTAATGCCCAGTGCCAAGAGTGCTGAGTTGGTGAGCATCACCTTAGAGTAGGAGCTCGTCAGACGATCAACGAGGCCCTGGCTCATGCGGCGCAGGCGCACGATTGCGGCCAGATCCGTATCGGTCAGGATGATGTCGGCGACCTCCTTGGCGATGTCGCTTCCGCCACCCATCGCCAGGCCCACGTCGGCCAAACCGAGCGCCGGCGAATCGTTGACGCCGTCGCCCACCATAGCAACGTGGCGCCCCTCGCCCTTAATTCGCTCTACATAGGCGTACTTGTCCTCGGGCAGCAGCTCGGCCTTAAACTCGTCGACACCTGCCTCGCGAGCAATGCGCTCGGCCGTGCGCTCGGAATCGCCCGTGAGCATAACGACATGCTTGACGCCCAGCGCATGCAGGTCGGCGATGGCCTCACGGACCCCGGGCTTGAGCGGATCCTCGATGCCGAGCACGCCGACGACCTTTCCATCGACCGCCAGATACAGCGGCGACAGGCCCTGCATCTGGGACTCGATTTGCTCCTTAATGTCGGCCTCGAGCTGCGCGCTCTCGTCCTCAAACACAAAGTGTGCCGAGCCGATAATCGCGCGACGCCCTTCGATGGACGAAGCGATGCCGTGCGCCACGATGTACTCGACGGCAGCATGGCGCTCGCGGTGCTCGAGCCCGCGCTCGCGTGCCGCATTGACCACGGCACGCGCCACCGGATGCGGAAAATGCTCCTCCAAGCAAGCGGAAAGGCGCAGGACCTCGTCCTCGCTCCAGCCATCGGTCGTGAGCACGCAAGCCAGGCGCGGCTGGGCCTCGGTCAGCGTGCCGGTCTTATCAAAGACAATGGTATCGGCCTTGGCAAACGACTCAAAGTACTTGGCGCCCTTGACCATGACGCCCATCTTGGCGGCGTCGCTCATGGCGGTCATAACGGCGACGGAACCCGTGAGCTTGAGCGCGCACGAATAGTCGACCATCAGCGCCGCAGAGGTCTTGATGAGGCTGCGCGTAGTGAGCGCGACTAGGCCCGCGAGCAGGAAGTTCCACGGGACGATCTTGTTGGCGAGGTCCTCCATGTGCGACTGGCCCTCGGATTTGAGCGAGTCGGCCGTCTGCACGAGCGAGACGATCGAGCGCAGTTTGGTCTGGGCCGTATTGGCGCGCACGCGCACCAGGATGCTGCCATCCTCGACGACGGTACCGGCAAACACGTCGTCGCCCACGCTGCGCTCGACGGCCAGCGGCTCGCCGGTCAGGGTCGCCTGGTTGACCATGGCGCTCCCCTGCTCGACCACGCCATCGATGCAGATGGACATGCCGGTGCGCACGGCGACCAGGTCGCCGGGCTCAAGCTCGGTGGCGGCGACGCTTACCTCGGTGTCGCCGACGACCTTTTGCGCCTTGTCGGGCACGTCGAGCAGCGAGTTGATGAGCTCATTTTCGCTCATGGCGCGCGTGTAGTCCTCGAGCAGCTCACCCACGTTGAGTAGAAACATCGTCTGGCCCGCGGTGTCGACGTCGCGCTTGACGAACGAGATGCCGATGGCCGACGCGTCGAGCACGGGGACGGTCAGGCGCGGCTTCGCGAGCTCGCGGAGGGCTGCGCGCAAAAAGGCCATGTAGCCGGCCACGACAAAGACAGTGCGCAGCGGCGTTGGCAAGAACCAGCGGCGCGCGTAGTGGGCACCGACGAGCGTGGCCAGATCCATAACCAGCTTGTGTTTGCGCGGCTCGAGCTGCATCACGTAGCCCGATTTGGCGTCGGCAATGGTCTGAGCATTGAGCGCGCCGACGGCGGCCAGCACGGCATCGCGGCGCGGTTCGTCGTATTCGAGCGCCATCTGGCCGATGCGACCGTAGACGCGCACCTTGTGCACGCCGTCGATTTCGCCACTGAGCTTTAGAAGCGCATCGAGATCGCTCTCTGGCACAGGACCCGCCAACTGGAGGCGGGTCCTGCCGGGGATCTCGCTGATAATCGAGAATCTCATAGTTTGTGCCTGGGAGCGCTACTCGGCCGCGTTGTCCGCGTCAGCCTCGCTCTGGGTGATGTAGGCAGCCTCGGCAACCATGTCGTCGACATTGGCCTTGGCCTGCTCGACCATGTCCTGGTAGCCGTTCTTGATGCGCATGCCGCACGCGATGCCCTGCACGCAGGCGTTCTTTACCGGAGCGCTGGTGAGCAGCTTGATGCCGGCCGTGCCAAGCAGAAAACCGCCACCGACAAGCAGGGTGTTGAACGTGGACTTCTTCATGATGTCTCTCCCTTTTCCGCAACAACTGCGGCACGGTGCCTTAGCACCCGAGTAAATAAGTTTGCTCGAGCACACTTTTGGGAAAGAGTTTAGTTTATCTAACTATTTAGGTCAACAAAGGTTAACTTTTTGGAAACTATAGGGCTCAAAGCGCCCAGTTTTCGACGATCCGCTCGCCACGACACATATCTGTGACGCCAAAGAAGAGGCCTTCCCTCTCCGACGGATTGAAGGTGAATGGTATTCCCGAGAAGTGAACGAGCAAAATCGGACCCCCGAAGCATCCGCACTTTTTCGTAATAAAATCGCAGGAAAGACTCGGCAAAACCGCAGGAAACCGACTCCAAAAAGTGCCGATGCCTCAGGGGTCCAAAAAAGGTCGTTCACTTCTCGGGAAAAGTATTAGACTGCGATTTCCACCACCCCACAATGTGACAAAGGGACAGTCCCTTTGTCACATTGCAAGCGCCTTTTTGATAAGAGGGGCAGATCGATCAGCCAAATACAACGGAATGTTGAGCACCCCGTCGTCGAGCTTTAGGTTCTTAAGTGAGTAGCGGACCCTCAATGGGGTCGTCTCCGCGTGCTTGTCGGCATAGTACTTAAGACTCCTGGAATGAACGACCTCTCCCGACTTGACCTCGACGGGAACGATTTCGTTTCCGACCTGAATCAAAAAATCGACTTCGTGCTTCGGCTTCTCGTTTGTCCAGTAACGAGGAGCAGCATCTAGCTGTGGAAGTAATGCCTGAAGCACATAATTCTCAGCGAACGAACCTTTGAACTCGGAAAACAGCGCATCAGAGATGGCAAAAGCGGACGCATCCAGCCTTGCCATGCGGCGCAGCAAGCCGACATCAAGACAGTAGACTTTAAATGCCTTGAGGTCATCGTATGCAGAGAGCGGCACACCACCGGCAGCATTAAGGCGAACCGCTGTGATCAGCCCAGCATCGGCAAGCCATTCCAGAGCATCCTCGTATTCGCGAGCACGAGCCCCCTCGCGCACCGCACCCCAAACGAACTTTTTGTTCTCGCGCGCCAACTGAGTTGGAATCGAGTTCCATATTTGCGAAAGCTTGGCGAACTGCGCACGGCCACCGTGCTTGGCAAAATCGCGCTCGTAGGAATTCAAGAGATCGGATAACACCTTATCGACCTGAACGATATCGCCCGTCTCCGCCCACCGGCCAAGAGCCTCTGGCATGCCGCCACATGCAAAATAACGACGAAGATGCTCGACGAGACGGACATGGAAGAAATCGGGCACTGTCTCGATCTGATCCAGGCCGTCAAGGTATTCGTCGTAGTTTGCAGCGCCCTCGGCCTTCAAAAACTCAGAAAAGCTCATGGGGTACATCTCCATGAACTCGACCTTTCCCACCGGAAAAGCACTGGTCTCACGGGACAAGCGAACGCCCAACAAAGACCCTGCGCACGCGACGTGATACTCGGGGGCCTCGTCACAGAAATATTTAAGAGCGCCGACTGCAGAAGGACAATCCTGAATCTCATCGACAATAAGCAGCGTTTCGCCGGGATCAATAGGCTGTCCGAGTGCCAAGGAAAGGTTTGAGATGATCCGTCGGGGATCGCGCGTACCTTCGAAAAACTGAGCGTACTCGCTCTGTACCCCAGGCGACGGCTCCTCGAGCGTCAGATACACAAAATTGCGGTACGAAGTTCGGCCGAACTCCTTAAGCGCCCACGTCTTTCCAACCTGGCGCGCCCCCTTAAGGATAAGCGGCTTACGATATTCCGACACTTTCCAAGCGTTAAGCTTGGCAATGATATCTCGCTGCATGACCGAACCTCCCGCAAAGAAACTTCCATAAACGTGATATTTCCCACATTTTACCCTAGGTAAAATGTGATGTTTATCACATTTACGGAAGTTTTAGGCTTCGTTCGCCACACTATCATCATATTCAAAAGAATGAGGGCCACGCTGCGCCATCATTCACTCTATTCCATTCAGCCCACCTGACCCGAACGGCCGAGTCGTCACGGAACCCGGGAGCCCCGGCAGGGCGGATGCTTGCTCAAAATGAGTTCCGCACGCAAAGAAGGCCACTTAATGTGGCCTTCGTCTTGCGCAGGACTGTTCGAAATTTTGAGGAAGCACCCGCCCTGCCGGGGCTCCCGGGTTCCCGCTTACGAGAGCGACGTTCTCAGCAACTCGTTGAAGAGCTTCGGGTTGCCCTTGCCGCGGCTCGCCTTCATGCACTGGCCCACCAAGAAGCCGATGACCTTCTGGTTGCCGTCGCGGTATTGCTGCGCCTGCTCGGCACAGTTTGCCAGCACCTCGTCCACGATCGGCTGCAGCGCGCCGGCATCGCTCACCTGGCGCATGCCGCGCTCGTCGACGATCTTGTTGGGGTCGTCGCCGGTCTGGGCCATGGCCTCAAAGACCTCGTGCGCCTGGTTGGAGCTGATGGCATCGGTCGCCAGCAGCTTGGCAAGGGCTGCCACCTGAGCCGGCGCGATGCCGGACTCGGCGAGCGACACGCCCGCGCCCTTAAGGTAAGCGATCATCTCGTTGACCAGCAGGTTCGCGACCGTCTGGGCCTCCTTGCCGGCCATACCGGCAGCGGCGGCCTCAAAGAACTCGGCGAACTCGGGGTCGCCGGCAATCTGCTCGGCGTCTGCCGATTTAATGCCAAAGTCGGCCTCAAAGCGGGCGCGCTTGGCATCGGGCAGCTCGGGGATCTCGCCACGGCAGCGGTCGATGAACTCGTCGTCCAGGTCGAACGGCGCCAGGTCGGGATCGGGGAACAAACGATAGTCGTCGGCCGTCTCCTTCACGCGCATGACCACGGTGCGCTTGCGGCTGGGCTCCCAGTGGCGGGTCTCCTGATAGATGATGCCGCCCTCCTCGAGCACCTCGGCCTGGCGGCAGATCTCGTAGGCAAGGCCGTCGTGCAGGCTCTTAAACGAGTTGAGGTTCTTGAGCTCGGTCTTGGTGCCCAGCTTCGTCTCGCCGCGGC
>CAVCBD010000042.1:0-16242 GCA_963599935.1 Acutalibacteraceae bacterium
AGCACCATGTCATTTGATGCCACGATGACGTTTGAGAAGCAGGGCACCGCAATTGCCGAGCCCCTTCCCGTCTCCGATGATGCCCAGGACGCCGCCGATGATTCAGTTGTCGACGAGGCCGATTCCGTTGAGGCCAGCGCGCCCGAGCAGGTCGAGGCTCCTGCGATGGAGCAGGAGTCCCCTGCGGTTGACGAGGCTCCCAAGACGGATGAGTCCAGGCCTTATTCTACGCAGATCTTTACCATGCCCGCACCGAGCGACCCCGGTGCCACGGTGGCCAATGTCGCTCCCACGCAGGACGAGACGGTTGACTCCCTCATGGCGCAGATTTCGTCTCAGGTGCCTCCGCGCCAGCAGATGAATATTCCCGATCCGGCCTCCGCGCCGGCGCCCTCTTCGTCGCCGCTGGCCTCGGTCCCCGATCCGTCGCTGCCTTCGATGCAACAGGCCAACGTCGCGTCCCGCACGTCGCTATTCGATCTTCCCGATCCTTCGGCGCAGACAAATGATCCCTTTGCGACGGCGCAGGGCCCCGAGCCCACATCGGCACCGGTCGCGACCCCCATGCCAATCTCCTCGGGCGCACAACCGCTCGAGACCATCTCGGCTCCTGCTTCGACGGGCGCCAAGCCGCAGAAGCGTGGCCTGGGTGGCTTGTTCGGTCGCAAAAAGAAAAACGAGCAGGACAGCATGAGCGACTGGCTGGGCGTCGATGACGATTACGATGCCAAGAAGTCTGGCCGCGGCATTGGCTCGTGGGATAACTTCGAGGATGACGACGACGGTTGGAAGGGCGGCGCCACCTCCTCCGATGGTGCTTCTGCCGAGGATATGCTCTCGGCCGTTGCCTCCATGGGTGACGATGAGCTGCTCGGCCACGATATCTGGTTCGTCGCAACGGGTGCGTCCGATTGCGACGGCGCCGGCATGAGGGCGTTTTTGGCCTCGCATCGTGACAAGCTCCGCGGTGTGTTCTTCATCAACCTCGAGTCTATCGGTGCCGGCAGGCTTTCGGTGGTAACGGTCGAGGGCGAGCAGCAGCTGTTTAAGGGCGATCGCCGCATCATGAATCTTGTCAGCAAGGTGTGCAAGTCGTTCCACGTCGATTGCGGTGCGTTCGAGATGCCCTATGCAAAAACCGATGCATCCGCAGCGCTCGAGGCGAGCCGTCGCGCCCTTACGATCGCCGGTGTGGACGGCCCGCGCCTTGCCTGCGCTCGCACCGAGGATGACCTGCCGTACAACGTCAATCCGACCAATATCGCTACGGTGTCCGAGGTCGTGACCGAGGTCATTCGTCGTTCGTAGACAGATCCGCTAAGGAGTCAGCGTGTTTTCGTACATCAAGCGCCATTGGCCCATCTATCTGATCTTGACCCTGATCGCAATCGCATTGGGCTTTGGGGCCGCGTATGTCGTTGGCGTTAAGGGCTCGACGCCCGAGACAACAATGAACGAAGAGGTGGAGCAAGAGCAAAGTTTGGGTGCCGACGGTATTTCCGAGTCCGATCAGGCAGCCATCGATGGCGGTTCGTCATCTGCTGAATAGCCGATTCATCGTTTATGCGTAAAGCGGACGAGCCGGGAGACTGGCTCGCCCGCTTTTTCATCGTGCTAGCGCTTCCTTGTGGCTGATCTAAGGCGAGCGAACCATATGGCTGCAGTGCCTGAGGTCAGGAGCGCGGTGATACATGCGGCGATGGGAACAGATCCCGTTGTCGGCAGGTTCTGAGGCAGGGCGCATCGTTGGATGACGCGGTCCTCGTCATGCGCCTCGAGTTTATCGCCACCGCCGTTGCGGCAAAGATCGACGCGCGCACTGTTGGCAAGTGCGGTTTGGGGCGTATAGGACGACGTTGCCTGCATATGCACGATTGCGCCTTGGGCATCCGAGTTAAGGGCCGCCTTGGCATCGTCAAGATCGTCGTGCTCGTCTTTAAGGCCATCCCGGGTCCAAGAGCCCGCCTCGGTTCTGGTCGTAAAGTCGGCGGCTACCGCACCGTATTCAAAACGGATGCCCGTGATGACGGCGTCGTCTGTAAGATCAATCTCTTTCGTGTCGAGCGTGACGGACTTGTCCGTCGGGATATCCGCTTTCCATAGGTGCCATCCGTCATAATCGACGAGACGCGCATCGTCGCCCAGCAGCTTTGTAACCTCTTCCGTTTCGAGCCAAGGATTGCTGTGCCCGTCGTCAAGCGTTGCATTGACCTGCTTGCCCGTATCGCTTGTTCCTGCCGGTGACGTTCGATACCACACGTTGCACAGCCCGTTTAGATCACCGACCGCAATAGGGGTTTCAACGGCAACAAGTTTCGCTGCGCCATCTTTGGCGCACTCAAGGTCGTCGGTGATGGTCAACTCGTCGACCCAGGTGCTCGACTCATTTTTGGCGTCGATGGTATAGGAGAAGGCGCCTTGTGTATTGGCCCGTGCTTTGGCTCGGTTTTTTCCGTCGCCGTTGGCAACGAGTTTGCTTGTGACTGGCTGTGCAATCTCTTGGCGCTTATCGACGCTTCCCCTGATCTCGATGGGGGTATCCTTCATGGCTATGGTTTGAACTTCTCCCGTGGCCTTTACTTCAAACGTTATCTCTTCGGCAAGGTCGTAGGTACGCGGAGACATCGTTTCGCGCAGGGTGTAGGTGCCGGGTGAAAGGTGCTCAATGTGGTGCGGTTTACCGGATGAAGTCCAAGAATCGATTTCGTTGCCATTGGAGTCGCAGAGGACAAGCTCGGCACCTGTCACTTCCTGACCTCCGCACGCGTCGACTTTGGAGACATCGATCTTGGTGTAGTCGTTGGAAACGTCAAGGTGCATTTCGATCACGGGCGTTTGCTGGTCAGCGTACGACAACTTCACAGTATGTGGGGTTGGGTTGAGCAGATAGCCTTCGGGCGCTTGTGTCTCGATGACCTCGTAGGTGGCGGTACCGCATCCCAGCGAAAGATGGTCGACTCGCGCATACCCCCGTTCGTCGGTTGTAACGGTGGCGACGGTTTCGCCATCCAGGGCGACGATGCTGTCGTCGGTTCGCACGATGTCGCCGCTAGCGCGGATGTCAAACATGGCTCCAGCGAGGGTGCGCCCATCTACAGCATCCGTCTTAATGATTTCGATGCTTCCGGTTGCGGCGTCGTCATAGAACGAGGCGACGGCGACCGGTGTCAGATTTCTGTCGGCGGGAATCGTTATCTCCAGGTCTTCTCCGCGCAGATACGGTTCCTTGGCCGATGTCTCGTGCACGTAGTATGTTCCGGGATTAAGTGATTCGGGCAGCGTGACGGCGCCGGTTGTATCGGTTGTGAAGGTATTCATTACATTGTGGGCCGGATACCAACATGTTTGCGAGACAGGCTCGTGGTGGCTGTCGAGCAGCTGGAACGTAAAGCCGGCAAGTGGTACGGTGCCGCCGGTCTGAGCATCGCGCTTTACGATTTGAAGGTGTGTCGATAGGGCGTGGTTGTCAATGATGTACTGAAGCTCGGCGCCGTCTGCGGTCTGCTCCGCCGTGATGGTCCATTCCCCTGCTTGCTTAAATCCTTCAGGGACCGTTTCTACGACCTCGCGAACGGTGTAGCCCGCGCGGTCGTAGGGAATGGCACCGTGAGCGCCGGCGGGTCGCTTGCCTGCGCCAAACCATGCTTCGGGCTGGTCTTTGGTGGAGGCAAAGCCGTAAACGTTTGTGGTCAACGTGCCGACGACTTGTTGGGAGCTATTGCTGACAACTTCAAAGACGACGCCTCCCGCCGGCTGCTCAAGGCCGGACTCATCGTTATCGCCATGGTCCTTAAACTTCGAGATTTCAAGGTCAAAGGCGATGGGGATGTTGGGAATACGGCACTCGAGCTCAACGATACCCGTATCTCCGAGTTGCTCGGCACCGACGGTGTAGCTCCAACAGTCGTTTGAAATCAGGTAGCCCTCGGGTGCTTTCGACTCGTAGATGGTAAAGGTGCCCAGAGGAACGTCATTGAGGATCGCCCGCCCGTTTTCGTCGGTCGTAAGGGTGCGAGTCCAGCCGGGAGTTGATTGCGAGACACAGGTGAATTCAGCGCCCGCAAGCGACGCCCCAACTTGGGCGCCGGCATCCGTGGCGGCATCGATTTTTGCAATACGCAAAGTGATGGTGCCGGGCTGCTCGTTGACGGTGACATGTCCGCCGCTGTTTTGTGTGGTGAAGGCTATTCGGTCGCCTCGAGGGATATAGCCTGCCGGGGCTTTGGTTTCGACCAGGTAATATGCCGTATTGGGCAAAAGCGTTGCTTGTGCACGCCCGTTTTCGTCCATCTGGATAGTGCCGACACGTGCATCGCTCGCACTTTCAAAGATATCGAAGGTTGCGCCACCGAGTCTGTAGGTGTCGTTACCGGCGGTGATGTCAGCCTGGGACGATTGTTTTTGGAAAGATACGGAGACGGCGGGCAAAACATAGAGCATGTCCTGGTGTCGACCCTCGCCCGAGACCGGGCCGTGATAACGCCTGGCTCGATGTGGGGCCGCCTTAATGGATCCGGACCTAGCGCTGTCGTAGAGCCAACGTGCAGCTGCTACGGCTTCGGCGTTTTCGTAAAACCTACCGCTCCTGGCAACTCCCTTGCTATTTGTATACGAATAGGTGCCGTCGGGGCGCGTGGTTCCGTTGAGCATCCACACGGCAATCTGGGTGGCGGCACGGGCGAGATCGGGCGACAGATTGTGGCCGCCAAAGGATGTACTGGAGGGGTATCCGTGACAGACGATGGCGGCAAATTCGTCATCTAGCCATGTCCAGCCCTGGTCATATGTGCGCCATGGTCCTCCCGGCTTGCTGGGACCGGGGCAGTCTTGATTCATGCAGTACGAAATCGAAGTGTCCTGTGCCTCGTATTTACCGACACCGAAGGGGCCGCAACCGTCGCTTATGGTGCGGAAATTAAGGGCGTCACTCCCGTCGACGGCGAGTGCGGCCCCTGGGGCCAGGCAGCCGATTAGAAAAAAGAGGAGCAGGAGCAGCGGACCTGTTGCGATTGCGCTGTGGACAGAGTGCGTGGGTGCGTTGGACATGGCTGCTCCTTATCCCTCGTGCGCCGCACGGGGAGGCCGCGGCGCTTGGGATGAGGCTACCGCCATGGTTCATGCGGGTAAGTACCAGAAGCTGACCAAAAGCTTGCCCGATTTCTGACAAATCGAGCTTAAATACAACAATCAGATAAAGGCGCAGGTAGAAGATGGTAAGAAAAGAAAGACAAAGGTCCTCATCTCCACAATTGGCGCAGTTTTCAAACGATTCTCCACAGCTAAAACAAGCATCGACACCCTTGTATCGAACAAGACAACCGCGTTATACTAGCCAACACACAAGCGGGCATCGCCAAGTGGTAAGGCATCAGCTTCCCAAGCTGACACTCGCGGGTTCGAGTCCCGTTGCCCGCTCCAGTAAAAAGCACAAGCACGGCACCATCACGGTGCCGTGCTTTTTTCAATAAAGTGCCGGGACTCGAACCCGCCAGGGTGCGCGCGTTAAGCAAATGTCCAAATGTGAATTCTCACACTATGCCGTTAACCAACTTACTACGATACGCATTGCATTTTGTTTGTGTTGAGGCTATGGGCTTAACGGCGGTTAAAAGGTCGCCTCACTAGGTGTTGGAGACAACCTTCTCGATGGCGATATCGACCTGCTCCTGTGCCAGCTTGATAGCCTCGTTCTCAAGTTGGTCACCCTTGGCCGAGGTGCTCACGCTCCTGTCCATAAGGTCGGCGATGGCAGATTCGACGCCCGCGCCAAGACGGGGAACGCGAATTTTTTTGATATCGATAGGGCTAAGTTGAGGCACCGAGGTTCCGTATGCGCAACGAACGACCGACGGCCTGCCAACGGTGGGACTGTTTAGAAAAGCGAGCAGGTAGCCAGTTCGAATCTTTGTAACGTCGGGATAGATTCTCAGCAGATGGTTGCTGCCAAACATTCCCTCATGATTCTCCGTGAGCAAAAGAGCTCGTCCTAGGATGCCGTACTTTTGACCAGAACATGCCATGACGAGAGTTCCCGGCTTTAGGATGTAACGCTCCCAGTTTTTAATGAGCTTGGCGTAAACAAATTTTGTCGGTTGAGTGTTAACGTCAAAGACCTCGGACACACCCACAAAGGGAACGTTGGAATCGCCATAAAACCGCTTGAAGCGAGGAAGCTCTTCGACGTCCTCTACAAGTTCAGCAAGTGGCGCATACTCCATTACGTCAACCAATGAGTCTACGGCGCTTATGGAGCCGGCATAACTGTCAGCATCAAGGCGCGATCTGTTGTCAATAACTTTGGATAAACTCACCACGCATGTTCCTGCAGGACTTTCTGCCTCACAAGCAATACCGACCTCCTTCTCCAACAGCTTAAACGCCTCGTCCCGCAGCCTCCATGCTTCGCCGCGCAGGCGCACGGCCTCGGTGGCTTTGTCGCCGATGGCTTTGCGCGTGGCCGCGTCGGGCATGATTACCGGAAACTCGTTGGCGTGGGACACCTCGATGTGCTTGATCATGTGCCCATACTGAGCCGCTCGAGCGATCTGCTTGAAGAAGTCCGTCTTCATGTACGCGTAGAGCCAGCCGTACTCGTCCCGGTTTTTCGGCTCAATGCGCAGCAGGTCGTGCGTGATGACCTTGTTCATGTGGTGCGGGTACACGGCAGTAACGTTGCCTACCACACCCGAGCATGAAAGCAACAGCCAGTCTTGCTTAACGTATCTGGAATCAGCTTGCGGCACAAAGGGCGCTGCGAGCCACTTTCTCACACGGGGGAAGTCCTCGAACACCTGGCCGGCGGTAAAGAAGGGCAACCCCTTGCCTTCCGGCACGGTATACCCCGTCAGTCTGTTCGGCTGCCAGATGTCGGCAAGGTCGCCAAGCCTCTTATGGTTGTCGCACTGGTTGGCGAGGCTCACGAAGCCATACCCGTCGCGCAGGTAGGTCGAGGCTTCGAGCCGCACGTCGCCGCCCAGTACGGTGGAAAGCCGGATGCTCTTCACCAAAGGCGCATTCGTCATTGGTCGCGCCTCCATTCAAGGAAGGCATCGGCTATTGCCATCGTCTCGTCATCCACCACACGCTCCGTCGAAGTGTGACCGCTCTCATCCTCGGAGCCCACCTTGCCTGTCACCGCGGTGGTCTGCTCCCGCACGATTGGGTAGCCGTCGTCGTCGCGCACGTAGGTGGTCTGTCCGCGCTTGTCGTGCCCCACGTGGTCGCAGATGGCCATGAACATCTTGTAATCCTGGAAGGTGCCGTCCTTGCAGTACGCCTCTTCCTCGCTGTCCCAGCGTCGCAGCACAAGGATGGATGTCTGCACGCCCACGTTGGGCTGGAAGGCGTCCGGGTGCATGTCCACCGAGCCCAGGATTTGTGCATGGCGCAAAATCCACTGACGTACGTAGCCAAGGCCTGGATTGCCCAGGATGCCATTGGGAATGACGAGCGCCGCTACGCCCATGCCGGGCTCAAGCAGGCGGACGCATCGCTCGATGAAGAGGATCTCGGGCGGCTGGGATGAGAAGAGCTTAGGTTCCATCCTCCACTCGGCATCCTCCTCGAACCACGACCAGGTGTGCCCAAGGTCGAAGGATTCCAGAATCGCCGGGTCTTCGATGGGAATCTTGGAGCCAAAAGGCGGGTTGGTCATAATCGACGTAACGCCGTGCCCCGGCTGCAGTGCCTTATTTGCCGCGACGTCGGCGGCGTCCAGGCGCAGCGCCTTCTGCAGCTTGGGTTCAAAGCCCGAGAACGGCTCGAGCGAGTTTGCGTGGAACAGCTGGCCTGTGCCGTCGTTGTTCATGACCATGTTCATCTTGGAAGCGCGCACCAAGATGGGGTCAAAATCGATGCCCACGATGTGCTTGGACAGGAACTCGCGTTTGCGCGCGATCAGCGCCTCCTGCTTGGCGGTCTTGCTGCGTCCGCTCGCGTCGACGGAGTCGCTGATTTTCTCGAGCACATAGTTCATGGCCGTGACCAAAAACCCGCAGGTGCCCATGGCGGGGTCAAGGATGACGTCGTTTTCGGACGGGTCGACCATCCGCACCATCATGTGACACATGTTGCGTGGTGTGAAGAATTGACCCTTGTCGCCGCGCAGGTTGGAACCCACGATTGTTTCGTATGCGTGGCCCTTAACGTCCACGTCACTCTCGAGCAAGGAATACATTTGCAGCTGCGCCACGATGTAGGCGAGCACGTCGTCGGTTAGCGCGATGCGCTCATCGGCCTTGAAGATTGTCTCGTACGACTGCTTGACGCTTCCAAAGAGTGCCTCGATGCGCTTGCGGCACTTCTTCTTGCCTGCGGCGCCCTGGCGTTCGGTCGGCGTGATGTAGAACGTCGGCGTTTCGGAGTCGCGCTCGTCCTGAATTTTGCAGAATATGATCTTGAGCAGCTCAAGGAATGCCTCGGCCTTTTGGATGCCTTGGTTTCCGGCGATGTAGTTGTGGCAGCGGCGGAATGAGTACAGTAGCGAGTCACTGGCGGCGGGGCGCAGTTGGTCGAAGCGCGGCGCGTCGTCGGGTACCTCGCCGCCGGCATGCGGCAGGTCGGGCACGGCCTCGGGGCCGCGCTTGCCAGCATCGTCCACCACGTAACGGAAGGTAAGCAGCTCGTCGCCGTTGGTCCACATGCCGTAGGTAGAATTCATACAGGCGGACGCATAGGAATGCATCTGGTCCACGCCGTCTTTCTTGCCCTTTGCCTTGGTCTTGGGGTCTTTACACTCGACGATGATGTAGATGTTCTCTTGGGTGTGGGTCTTGTCGGGTTCCCAGATGGCGATATCGACCGCCTTGCGGTTGCTGCCAAATTTAATCGACTCCTCGACCCCAATCTGCTCCTTCTTGTAGCCGTACTCACGAACGAGGGACTTCAAGATTTCCTGGCGCACACGCTCCTCGGGGGTGTCCCTACGCTGTGTCACACCGTCGATGAAGTCCAGTATGGTCTCCGGCTGGATGATCGAAGCCTTGCTCACTTGTGACATTACGATTCCGTCCTTCCAACCTTGGTGTTGCTGCCAACGTGCACGGGGCCGTCCGATGCGCCGCCCATCTCGCGGCTAATCAAATCTTTAAGAAACCCCTGTTTGTTCTCCTGCGCAGAGAGGAATGACCAGATTTCCTCTTCAGCGGGATAGAACCGCAGACAGAACTGCTGGGTCTTGTCGTGCTTGTACTTACGATCGGCCCGCTTTTGAGCTTCTGACGGCATGACACCTCCCAAGGACATAGCTTTGCCATAATAGGAATTAGTATAGGTCTATACCTATATATAGACAAGCAAAATAACGCGAATCAGCAGGTAAAGGATGATTTTTAATTAAAGAAACAGAAGCCAACAAATGTAAAAACGGCCTCTAAGACGTTGGGCGTTTTTACGGTTGAGGAAGGTGGAACTTGAGAAATGGTCCGTCATGAGCGCTCCCTGCCGCTCATGCATGGAGTGGCAGGGAGCTATTTTTGTTGTATGAGACTGCCGTCTCGCGAGGTTGCAATGCCCGATTGGGTGTCGACTTCAGTTGGATCAACCATACGCGCTGTTGCTTGACGCTGTGCGATGCCAGGCGACGGAGGATATGTCCTATCACGACTGGCAGTCAGGCACGCTCTGGGCTAGTTGCGCACTTGGCTTGGAATGTACTTGTTTGGCAGAATCGAAATCGCGAGCTATATCACTCGACTACGTGCCACTCAGCAGCCGAAGTGCTTCCAGCGTTGGTGATGTGGCCAGCTTTCCGTAGGCTTTGGAGCAGATAGCTTACATGGTCGCCTTTTTGCTTTGCCGTAAGGTCTGCCGGCAAGGCATGATCCAGCCCCGCGATAATCTCCGCTCTTGAACATGGGCGCACGCGCAGGAGTTCCAAAATCAGTTCCTTGAAGACACTGTTGTCTACTCCCTTGTTTCGCACATACTCACTGTGGGTGCCGGTGACTGCTGCCACCTCGGCTGAGACCGTCAGCTTGGGGTAACGACCTCTAACGAGGCCCTGTTCGTGAAGCAGGCGTGACTGTTCCTTTGTGACGGGTAGTCCCTTTTGAACGAGGTCTAACAGCAACACTGTCGCCAAATCAAGATTTCGATTGCTTGCGAGAAGTCGAGAATAGTCCTCGTTGAGTACCGTACCGTACAGTGTCACGGCAACGCGTCCAACCTCAGATAGATCGTAGGTGGGCATTGGTAGCAGGCGGTTGCGCTGAATATCGAAGACGTTGCGAATACCTATGGCGTTGCGGTCCATCATGCCCGTCTTGTTCATGGCACTTGAAAGCAGAGGATTACGATAGTACGGCGGCTTGTAACCGCTCGCGAGCGCATTCTCTATCGTCCCGGGGATAAAGGCGCCCTCGTTCTTGAATACAAGTTTGTCCTCATACTCGAGAACGTTGATCTTCCCTGACATCCTGAAATCTTGATGTGCTATGGCGTTATGGAGAAGTTCTCGAATGACTTCGGGACTGTAACGATGCGCTTCGGTGGGAAACAGCGTCTCTTCACGGTCGAAGAAGCGATATTTTTCGTTTCTTATCTTTCCCAGGATACGATCGACCTGCAGAATGAAGGGTGGCTCAAAGTGTTCGTAGGCCATAGTGGAGCCATCGCTCGCGTAGAGCGTCCAAGTGATGCGCGGCTCGATGCCACCCAGAAAGACGCTCGATTCCGGTTTGCCCAGAAGAACGAGTGCCGCATTGCTCACGTGGCCGTGAATCACAAGCGCCATTTTGCTGAGGATAGATTCTTCATCGAGGCTACGAACGGCAGGCTGACTTTCTCCGAACTTATCGACGAATTTGGAGCACGCAAAGCTAACTGCCTCTGGATCAAGGTCATCGAGGTTTGCCTCGTAGGCAATCTGACGCGACCAGTCGGGTCGACTCTGCCCGTAGATGGCGTCGAGTTTGAACTTCGGCATCTCTACGAGGGATTCATTCTCACGTGACCAGGGGATTCCGTGCCAAGTCGTTGGCGTTGCGAAGCTGCCGGCCGGTATCTGGAAAGCAATGACTCTCTTGCCATCAACCTCAAACTCGTAAATTTCTTCGAAAGTCATGCCGTTATTTGTGTATTGGGCGATCTCGTGCTTTAGGCGTCGCAGGCCGACGCTTGGCGCTTGGGGCTCTTTACGGTAAGCGGTCCCCTTTATTTGGCGGTCGTTTGAAATGCCAAAGAAAAGCCATCCGCACTCTGCCTTGCGCAAATTGGCCTCATTGCTGAGGGCGGAGAAATACTTGCCAATATCCTCGAAATCATAGTTCTGCTTTGCTGCCTTGTATTCGACGACCTCGGTCTCGACGTCGGCAATGATACGCAGAAACAGGGAGGGCATTTCACTCGTTTTTCGTATCATGGCACTCCATATAATGTAATTTAATCCGCAACTAATGTAATTATATCTCTCGTTACATTAGTCAGTCGCATATAAGACTGTAGACCAGCTGTGAGCTTATGTATTTCAATGCATACAATGTTTGCGCTTTTCATTGATCTTGCAGGGCAGCTGCCAGGGGAAACGGCAAACAGTACGTCTCCTTCTAATGTAATTTTGCATGTAGCTTCGCAGATAGCGAATGAAATTACATTAGTTCACGGAACTATTGCCGCTTGCTGCGGTGACACCGCAGCCCATTTTCTGCCCGCTTCAATTCCAAAATGTTTGGTTAATGCCTGCTGCCCATACTCGCACCTGCGCACGGTACAATGGTTGGGTTACGACCAACGTGCCAATAACCAAAAAGGAGCCGCTATGATCGATCGCTATACCCGCCCGGAGATGGGACACATCTTCTCCCTCGAGAACAAGTACGCCATTTGGCAGGAGATTGAGGTCCTGGCCTGCGAGGCTCAGGCGGAGCTCGGCAAGATCGGTATTTCCAAAGAAGAGGCCCAGTGGATTCGCGACCACGCCAACTTTGAGAAGGCGAAGGTTGACGAGATCGAGGAGGTCACGCGCCACGATGTCATCGCCTTCCTGACCAACATGAAGGAATATATCGACGCCGATGTTCCCGAGGGCGAGCCCAAACCTAGCCGCTGGGTTCACTATGGTATGACCAGCTCCGACCTGGGTGATACGGCTCTGTGCTATCAGCTTACTCAGGCGTGTGACCTGATTATCGAGGACGTCAAGAAGCTCGGCGTGATCTGCAAGCGCCGCGCCTTCGAGGAGCGCAATACACTCTGCGCCGGCCGAACCCATGGCATCCATGCCGAGCCGATGACCTTCGGCATGAAGTTTGGCTCTTGGGCGTGGGAGCTCAAGCGCGATCTCGATCGTCTTGAGGACGCTCGCAAGAACGTTGCCTTCGGTGCCATCTCCGGTGCCGTCGGCACCTACAGCTCCATCGAGCCGTTCGTCGAGGAGTACGTCTGTGAGCACCTAGATCTGGTTCACGACCCGCTGTCCACGCAGGTCATCAGCCGCGATCACCACGCCTACCTTGCCGGCGTGCTTGCCACTACAGCGGCCACCTGCGAGCGCATCGCGACCGAGGTCCGCAACCTGCAGAAGACCGATACGCTCGAGGCCGAGGAGCCCTTCCGCAAGGGCCAAAAGGGCAGCTCCGCCATGCCGCACAAGCGCAACCCCATCACCATGGAGAAGGTCTGCGGCCTGTCGCGCGTCGTGAAGTCCAACGCTCAGGTCGCCTTTGACAACGTTGCCCTGT
Source organism: Acutalibacteraceae bacterium (assembly GCA_963599935.1). Lineage (GTDB taxonomy): Bacteria > Actinomycetota > Coriobacteriia > Coriobacteriales > Coriobacteriaceae > Collinsella. The sequence continues at coordinate 12,678 of CAVCBD010000042.1, forward strand.
GGCACGAGCGCGACATTTCGCACTCTTCTGCCGAGCGTGTCGCCCAGGCCGATAGCTTCATCGCGCTTGACCATATGTTCCAGTGCCTCATTCGCGTTATCGACGGCCTGCAGCTGTATCCGGCCCGCATGATGGCCAATCTCAACAAGACCCGCGGCCTCATCTTCTCCTCCAAGGTCCTGCTGGCCCTCGTCGATACGGGCATCACCCGCGAGGACGCCTACGCTATCGTGCAGGAAAACGCCATGGCCACCTGGCACGAGGTGCAGGATTGTGTCTCCGGCCCCACCTTTAAGGAGCGTCTCGAGGCCGATCCGCGCTGCACCGTCAGCCAGGAGAAACTCGACGAGATCTTTGATCCGTGGGACTTCCTCACCCGCATCGATACGGTCTTCGACCGCCTGGAGCAGCTGAACTTCGAGTAGGATTAACCTAATTCGACCGCTTGCGGATGCATTTCAACCTTTGGCGCCTTGCCCATCTTGGGTGAGGCGCTTTTTTATTGCCGCATCAGCCCCGGGTATACAATGAAATCCGACTGCTGTTTCGATGAAGGGAGGCGCGTGCCCGGACGCACCAAGCGAGCCACCATCGTCTCGTTTACGCTCATGCTCCTTGTTGCCGCCTGTTTGGCCGCCCTGACGTATACCGTTCGAAGCAGTTCTTCCTCCTCGAATGAAGCCGACAAAGATCTCCCGGTACTCAAAATCGGCGTTACGGATAACGACCCCTATGTGTATGTCGATACCACGGGCGATTACGCTGGTATCGATATCGACATCGCCCGCGAGGCCTGCAAGCGTGCGGGGCTCAAGCCACAGTTTGTCGATATTGACTGGAACGATCGCGACCGGCTGCTCAAAAACGGTGATATCGATTGCCTGTGGTGTGATTATTCTCCCTGTTATCGCGAGGATAAGTATTACTGGACCGAGCCGTATCTAACCGTGACGGTCTCGGTTGCCGCCAAGAAAACGAGTGGCATCAAGTCCTTGGCGCATCTCGATGGAAGCAAGACCATCGCGGTGATTGCGGGTTCGGTGAGCGAACGCCGATTGCTCGCAGGGGATCTGGAAATCTCGCCGGACGTGCAAATCAAATCGTATGGTTCTGCCGAGCTCTGCAAAGCCGCCCTCGCCAAAGGGTATGTTGACTGTTGGATGGCGGACGTTCAATCGCTTGATCGACTCGTCGTCCAGTATCCCGGCGTTTATCGTGTGTTTGTCGACAACGTTATGACGGTTGACCTGGGCGTTGCATTTGATGTTGCCTATGAGGGAGAGTGCGTCAAAAACCTTAATACCGCGCTGTTCGACATGGATCGAGACGGCACGATAGAGCGCATTGTGGACAATTACAAGGCAGGAGCGACGACGGGCGGGCAAGGAGCGGAATCATGACAAATGACAAACACCGCTTGCGTCGAAAGACTCTGACCGTCATAGCTGTCAGCGTTATTGTCAGCGCTGTCTTATTAGGCCTGTTGTATGCGGTTGGAACCCATCGCTGCCTCGAAAAAACGCTTGGGTTTGGCCAAGAAACCATGGCGTTTTTGGAAAACGCTTGCGAAAAATATGACCGCTACGAACAGGGGAGAAAAATCGAGACGACGCACGATTTGCTCGCCGCGGTCGAATCGTTTGCGACGTTCCTGTCCCCTGATCGCGTTGAGGTCAACGACGATCTTATCGAGCAATTTGTCCATGCCGAGAACCTTTCGGGGTTGATGGTCATGGACTCCGATGACCATATGGCTGCCCACTACGACATCGATGGTCGCGATCCGCTCATGTTGTGGCGAGAGGAGCTGGCCTGTTCGCCGGTCGCATCGATGTATCAAGGTTCCAAAGTGACCTACTCAACTGTCGTTGAGCGCCGTGGTGTCGTTTTTGCCGTCTGTGCCGTCCCGTATGGCGACGGCGTTGCCCTGGCATACCGCTCACTTGTTTCCGATACGGCGGACGACTATTCGTATGCCATAGCCGACGTGCTTTCGAACAGCACCTTCCACCAGGGCCCCACGGTGCTTGTTATGGAGGATGCGGAGATTGTCTCATCCAACAGTGCCGATGCTTACGTGTCGCTCGCCCGACTCCTCACCAGCGCAGGAGTTGAGTGGAAAGACGACGGCCTGACGCGCATCGAATATCGAGGAGACAAATGGTACGCCGTACGTGCGGCATACAAGGACTACCGCCTGTTTGCGCTATATCCCAAATCTGAGGTCATGTCTGACAGGATTTCATTTGTCGCCGCCGGCGTCTTGGTGTGCCTTGCGTTTTGGGTCGTGGTGCTGTTGGCTCGAAATATCGTTGACCACCGCAATTTGGTCGAAAAGGATAAACAGCTCGGCATTATCAATGCCATAAGCGCCATCTACGATTCGACCTTCCTTTTGCATCTCGACACCCTCGAGATCGAGGGAATCAATATGTCGCCGGCGATAGCGAAGATATTTGCCGAGCACAACGAGGCATATGACTTTATGGACACGGTCTGCCGGGATATCGTGAGCCCCGAAAGTCGCGAAGCGGTTGTGGGACTCGTAGATATGAAAACGCTTCGTGAACGTATGAGGGGCGTACCGTACTTGGCTGCCGAGGTGCGAGATTGTCGAGGCACTTGGTACTCGCTACAGGTTGTCCCCCAGCATCGCGATGAACAAGGCCGGCTGGAGTCGGTTGTCGTGGCGACGCACAACATATCGATGGTCAAGCATGCCGAGGAGCTGTCATACCAAGATAAACTGACGGGGCTTCGCAACCGCAACTATCTTGAATCGCGCGGAGATAGCCTGGTAAACGATGGCTTGCCCGTGAGCGTGATTATGCTGGACTGCAATTATCTCAAGCGGACCAACGACATCTATGGTCACGAGATGGGGGATGAACTGCTGCGACGGACGGCGTCCGTGCTGCGGCGGGTGGCTGGCGCGGATTACCTGCCGATGCGCGTTGGCGGCGACGAGTTTTTGCTGGTTTGTCCCCATACTGACACCGAGTCTGCGCTCGGGCTGGAACAGGACCTTCGTCTCGGTCTTGCCGCGGTAAGCGATGAGACCCTGACGGTCAGCGCATCGATTGGCGTGGCGACCGTCGAGACGGCTGGAAATACGCTGGCCGATGTATATCGCGTCGCCGACCACAATATGTATCGTGAGAAGCGCATGGTCCACGTACAGGGTGCGGACTGCTAATCTTGCCCCCACCAGTCCAAGCATCGTAGGATGTTGAATCGGTGCTTGCGATAATAAGTCGGTCCAGGCGGGGATAATAGACGTCTGAAATTTCTTTCTGAGAGGGGATCTCAATGATTAGTTTTGACTACAAGCCTCAGGGTGTATGCTCTCGCAATATTCACCTCAATCTCTCTGACGATGGCAGCAAGGTGCTGGGCGTCGAGTTTACCGGCGGCTGCGATGGCAACCTCAAGGCCATCTCCAGGCTGGTCGAGGGCGCTCCCGCCGATCGCGTAATCGAGGTTCTCGCCGGTAATACCTGCGGTATGAAAAAGACCTCTTGCGCCGATCAGCTTACGCGCGCTATCGAGGCCGCTCGCGCCGAGA
>CAVCBD010000043.1:0-16240 GCA_963599935.1 Acutalibacteraceae bacterium
CTTACTATATGCCACCGTGGGGACATATGTATGTCAATCCTGGTCTAACAGAGCCAAACAAAAAAATGCCGCGCGCCTGCGGCATGAAGAAGGGAAATTCTTATGCATATCGTTGTATTGAGCGGCAGCCCGCGTAAGGGCGCCAATACCGATACCATGGTCGAGGCGTTTGCCGAGACCGCGCGTGAGGGCGGTAATACGGTTGAGGTCGTTCGCGTTGCCAGCAAGAAGATCGCCGGCTGCTTGGGATGCCAGTACTGCTTCGCCCATGGGGGCGTCTGCGTGCAGAAGGATGACATGACCAACGTGATCGAGTCGCTGAAAGATGCAGATATGGTCGTCTTTGCTTCGCCTATCTACTGGTTCGATATCACCGCGCAGGAAAAGGCCGCCATCGACCGTCTGTACGCTTTCGGTGCCACGGGATTCCCGTTCACCAAGACGGCCCTTCTGCTCGATAGCCACAGCCAGGGCGTCTATGACGCGGCGATCGCCATGTACAAGTCAACCTGCGCTTACTGCAAGTGGGCGGACCAGGGCATTGTCACCATCAGCGGTATGACCGAGCGCGACAGCATGGCATCCTCGCCCAAGTTGAAAGAGGTGCGCGAGCTCGCTCGCAAGCTGGCCTAAGGACAAGAAGAGCGCATGGCAATCAGCACTAGCGGAAATGCTTGCTGCCCTTACCAAGAGGAGTGCTGATTGCCATGCGTTGATGCTCCCGCGGACAATTCCGTCAGCCACCGCTTGCATCCATTTTGGCTAGCTCTGCATACCGAACATGGCGTTGAAGAGCGTGTTCTGCTCCGAGGTGAGCTGTGCAATGCCGTTTTTATCGTTCTGCATCGGGTCCCTTTCGCTGGCGTCTCGTGCAATCGAATGTAGCGCGAGTATATGAATAGGGGCGCATTTCCTCAAGCGCCGTATAGAACAATTTTTAAACGCAGAAAAATAACTGAAAACAAATTAATCCGCGTTAAAATATTGTCAAACAGAAGTTCATGAGGGAAGGTTGCGTATGCGTCGCAAGGCAGACGAGCTACTTAGGGAATGGCGAGACAGAGCTGATAGAAAACCTTTGCTGGTCAAAGGCGTGCGCCAGTGTGGCAAGACCTATTTGCTCAGAACGTACGCCCGGGATCTTTTCGAATCGGTTGTCTACGTTAATCTTGAGAACGACCGGTCGGCGCGAGCGGATTTTTCGGGCGGTCTTGACCCTCATTCGATTGTACGCGCGATCGAGGCTCGTACGGGACAGCGTATCGTGCCTGGCAAAACCTTACTGTTCATTGACGAGATCCAGGCATGCGAGGAAGCGCTCACTTCCCTTAAATACTTTTGCGAAGATGCTCCCGAGTATTACGTTGCGGCTGCTGGGTCGCTTCTTGGGGTTGCCATTAACCATCAGTCGTATTCGTTCCCCGTCGGAAAGACCGACTTGATCGAGATGACTCCACTCGATTTCGAGGAGTTTCTCTGGGCAATGGGGCACGATCAGCTGGTCGACGAGATACGCTCGTCATTCGAGTTAATGGGTCCTCTTGCGCCAAGCCTTCATGAAAAGGCGCTTGGGCTCTATCGACAGTATCTTGTTGTTGGCGGAATGCCCGAGGCGGTCCAAACGTATATCGATGATCAGTCAATCATTGATGTGGCCGAAAAGCATCGGATTATTCTCGACGGATACTCCGCCGACACCAATAAATATGCTGATGAACGCTTGAGCGCAAAGACGCGTGCGTGCTTCGATTCCATTCCACAGCAGCTTGCCAAAGAGAATCGCAAATTTCAATACAAGGTAGTGCGAGCGGGGGGCAATGCGTCTCTCTTTGGAGACGCTCTCGACTGGCTTGTATTGTCGGGTACGGTGGCGCGCTGCAGCCTAGTCGGGCAGATCGAAAGCCCTTTAGAGGCCTTCGTTAACCCTTCTGCTTTTAAAATCTATCAGGCGGATACAGGGCTGCTCGTCTCCAAGGCCGGTGCTCAACGCGCCGATATTCTTGCCGGCATCGGCGGCACATTCATGGGTGCACTTACCGAAAACTACGTCGCCCAACAGCTTTCAGCCATGGGCTATCCGCTGCATTATTGGGCGCGAGATAATCGTGCGGAAATCGACTTTGTAGTAGAGAAGCAGGGATGCTTGTCTGCGATTGAAGTCAAGGCGGGAGAGAACACAAGATCTCGAAGCCTGTCCTCACTTAAAAAGACCCATCCGGGCGTGCGCCTTATCAGGCTATCGACTAAGCCCTTTGGAATGAATGATGGGCTGATGTCTGTTCCACTTTATGCGGCATTTTGTCTATAGGGATGATGCTGCTGTAATGCATGGGGCCCGGAGCGCGATGTTGCTGCGCTCCGGGCCCCACCGTTTTGAGAGCTTATGGCGGTTCTGCCGTCGTCCTAGTCAAACAAGCTCGGCATGTCGTTTTCCTTCATGAGGGCACCGGCAGAGGGGAGGCTCTGCGCAGTGAACTTTTCGGCCGAGACGCCGGCGCCAAGGATTTCCTCGGTCGTGCCGACGGTGGTGACCGAGCGGCCCTTCTTGGCCGTAAAGGCCTGGACGCCCTGCGTGTTGGTGGTCGTCTTGGTCTTGAGCAGCGACGTGTTGAAGTTCATCAGACGGTAGTCGCTCGAGACCAGCGCGAGGTCACGGTCCTCCTTGAGCACCTGCGCATACAGCAGTTTACTGCCGCCGTAGATGGCGTTCTTAAGGCGCTTGCGGTTGGTCTTGGTGACGTATCCAGAAAGCGCGACGCGGACCACGCGGCCGTTCTCAAAGACGAACAGCACGTCGGCCTTATAGTCCTCGGGGTCGATGATCCAAATCACGCTCTCGTCGGGTTCCATTTCAAGATCGGTCGGCAGGTACGAGCCCAGCTGGGCCGACTTGGTGTCCTCAAACGCCGCAACCTTGCACTTGTATACCTGGCTCTTGTTGGTAAACACGAGCAGTTCGTGCGTGTTGGCGGACGGGAACTCGATAAAGGGCTTGTCGCCGTCCTTGTACTTGAGCGTGGTCGCCTTCTTGAGCACGCGGTCCGTCATCTTCTTAAGGTAGCCATCGCGCGAGAGCATGATGGTGACCGGGTACTCCTCGACCTCGGGCTCCAAGCTTACCTCGATAACCTCATGGGGCTCGATCCTGCCCGTGCGGCGCGGCATCACGTACTTCTTGTTGACTGCGGCCAGCTCGTCGCTGATGACCTTCTTGATGTTGTCTTCGCTCGAGAGGATCTCCTCGAGCTCGGCAATCTCGCCCTCGAGCTTGGCAATGTCCTTGGTGCGGTTGAGGATGTATTCCTCGTTGATGTTGCGGAGCTTGAGCTCGGCGACAAACTCGGCCTGGGTCTCGTCGATGTCGAAGCCGCGCATAAGGTTGGGCACGACCTCGGCCTCGAGCTTGGTGCCGCGGATGATGGCGATCGCCTTGTCGATGTCGAGCAGGATCGCCTCGAGGCCGTGCAGCAGGTGCAGGCGCTCGGACTTTTTGCCCAGGTCAAAGTTAATGCGGCGACGCGTGGACTCAATACGCCACTTGACCCACTCGTGCAGGATCTGGCGCACGCCCATAACACGGGGATAGCCGTCGACCAGCACGTTGAAGTTGCACGAGAACGAATCCTGCAGCGTGGTCGAGCGATAGAGCTTAGCCATGAGCTTGTCGGGGTCGACGCCGCGCTTAAGATCGATGGCGATACGCAGGCCCGAAAGGTCGGTCTCGTCACGGATGTCGGCGATCTCCTTGACCTTGCCCTCTTTGGAGAGCTTGACGATGCGCTCGATGATGACATCGGTCTTGGTGGTGTAGGGGATCTCGTAGACCTCGATGATGCGCTCTTCGGGAATCCAGCGCCAGCGGGAGCGAATCTGGAAGCTGCCCAGGCCGGTCTCGACGATCTTCTCCATCTCCTCGCGGCGGTAGATAATCTCGCCGCCGGTCGAGAAGTCGGGCATGGGCATATATTCGAGCAGGTCGCAGTCGGGGTCCTGCAGGTAGTGCATCGTTGCGGTGCAGACCTCGTTGAGGTTGAAGCCGCAGATGTCGGACGCCATGGCGACGCCGATGCCCTTGTTGGCCGAGACGAGGATGTTGGGGAACGTGGTGGGCAGCAGGCGCGGCTCCTTCATGGCGCCGTCGTAGCTGTCGACGAAATCGACCGGGTCCTTGTCGATGTCCTTGAAGATCTCGGCGCTGATGGGGGAGAGCTTGGCCTCGGTATAACGTGATGCGGCGTAGCTCAGGTCGCCCGAATAGTACTTGCCAAAGTTGCCCTTCGACTCAACGAAGGGGGCGAGCAGTGCCTCGTTGCCGGTGGCCAGGCGCACCATCGTCTCGTAGATCGCGGCGTCGCCATGCGGGTTGAGCTTCATGGTCTGGCCGACGATGTTGGCGCTCTTCTGGCGCTCGCCCTTGAGCAGACCCATTTTGTACATGGTGTAGAGCAGCTTGCGGTGCGAGGGCTTAAAGCCGTCAATCTCGGGGAATGCACGCGAGACGTTGACGCTCATGGCGTAGGGCATGTAGTTAACCTCGAGCGTCTGCGTAATCGGCTGGTCGGTGACCTCGGAGTGCAGGCCGATGACGTTCTCGGCGTTGACCTGCTTTTTCTTTGGCTGGTTCTTCGTCTTCTTCTTTGCCACGATTTCCTCTTGAACTTCTTATGGGCCGTCGTTATCGATTTGCTGCTATTGCAGGTCCAGCTGGTCCAGGTATTCCTTGCCGTGCTCGGAGATATGGCGCTTGCGGCCTGCCTCGTCGTTGCCCAGCAAAAGGTTGAACATAGTCTCCATCTTGGTGACGTCCTCGGGCTCCACCTTGATCAGGCGGCGCGTCTCGGGGTTCATGGTGGTGAGCCACATCATGTCGGGGTCGTTCTCACCAAGACCCTTGGAGCGGTTGATGGAACACTTCTGGTCGCCGATCTCCTTGAGGATGCCGTTCTTCTCGAGCTCGGTGTAGGCAAAGTAGGTCTTCTCTTTGCAGTTGATCTCGTAGAGCGGCGACTCGGCGATATAGACGTAGCCCTCGTCGATAAGCGTGGGCACCAGGCGGTAGAGCATGGTGAGCACGAGCGTGCGGATGTGATACCCGTCGACGTCGGCGTCCGTACAGATGATGACCTTGTTCCAGTTGAGGTTGTCCAGGTCGAAGGCACCAAGGTTCTTGATGCGCTTGTCCTTGATCTCCACGCCGCAGCCCAGCACGCGCATGAGGTCCATGATGATGTCGGACTTAAAGATGCGCGGATAATCTTCCTTTAGGCAGTTGAGGATTTTGCCGCGGACGGGCATAACGCCCTGGAACTCGGCATCGCGCGACGTGCGAATGGCGCCTGCTGCCGAGTCGCCCTCTACGATGTAGATCTCGCGACGGTCCTTGTCCTTGGAGCGGCAGTCGATGAACTTCTGCACGCGGTTGGCCATATCGGTCTTTTGCTGCAGGTTGGTTTTGATGCTCTGGCGCGTTTTTTCGGCATTCTCGCGCGAGCGTTTGTTGATGAGCACCTGCTCCATGATCTTATTGGCGGCGTCCTTGTTCTCGATCAAGTAGGTCGAGAGGCGCTCTTTAAAGAAGGCAGTCATAGCCTGCTGGATAAAGCGGTTGTTGATGGCCTTCTTGGTCTGGTTTTCGTAGGACGTCTGAGTGGAGAAGCAGTTGGTCACCAGTACTAGGCAGTCCTGGACGTCTTGCCACTTAATGCCGCTCTCGTTTTTGTTGTACTTGCCCTGTTGCTTAATGTAGGCATCGATGGCGCTGGTCAGAGCGCTACGGGCCGCCTTCTCGGGGGAGCCGCCGTTCTCGAGCCACGATGAGTTGTGGTAGTACTCCTGCATCATGAAGGTGCGCGAGAAGCACATGCACGCGGTGATTTTAACGTTGTAGTCGGGCAGGTCTTCGCGGTCGCGACCGCGACGGTCGGCCTCGATAAAGAAGGGCTCGGTGAGATAGTCGGCACCGACCTTCTCGAGCACGTAGTCCTCGATGCCCTTGGGATAGCAGAAGTCCTCTTCGGAAAACTCGCCATCGTCACCCTCAATGCGCAGGCGGAAGGTCACGTTAGCGTTGACCACGGCCTGGCGGCGCATGGTCTCGCGATACCAGTCGTGGGGAATGCTGATGGAGGTAAAGACCTCAAGATCGGGGCGCCACTTGATGGTGGTGCCGGTGTGGTTCTCGTCGCTGGGCTCAATCTCGAGTGCCTTCTTTTTGGCACCGACGACCTTGCCCTTCTTAAAGTGCAGGGAGTACTTGTTGCCGTCGCGCCAAACCGTGACGTCCATGTATTCGGAAGCGTACTGGGTCGCGCAGGAGCCCAGGCCGTTGGTGCCGAGCGAGAAGTCGTAGTCGCCGCCCTGGTTGTTATTGTATTTGCCGCCGGCGTAGAGCTCGCAAAAGACGAGTTCCCAGTTAAAGCGCTTTTCGGAAGGGTTCCAGTCGAGCGGGCAGCCACGGCCGTTATCCTCTACCTGGATAGAGCCATCGCGAAAGGCGGTAAGGGTGATGAGCTTGCCGTAGCCCTGGCGCGCCTCGTCAACGGCGTTGGACAGGATCTCGAAGGCGGCATGCGCGCAGCCGTCGAGTCCGTCCGAGCCAAAGATGACGGCGGGGCGCAGGCGTACGCGCTCCTCGTCCTTGAGCTGGCGGATACTGTCGTTACCATAGTTTGCGGTGTTTTTTGCCATACTCGCTCTCTCGGTGCTCCTTTGCTGCGTTTAAGTCATATAGATAGTCAAGGTAGCATAGCCCAGCCCATAGGCGATTCCAACTAACACGAAATCCATCGAACAACCGTTCGGATTAACAGGGATAGTGTTTAGTGGTAGCGCGGCATTGTTAAACAAATTTGGATACAGATGAATTTTATTTAATAGGGATCTAGTTTTACTAAACAAAATCGAACGATGCTGATCGCACGAGCGGGCACATCGATCGACTATCAATCACGTTTACTCGGAGAAACCCGAGTCGGTTTTGTCCGAGTAAGTTTGAATGGCGAATTGAAATTGGTATGTCTGCATGGCGATGACAGACATGGTTTTCATAATGACAGATATAGTTGACATCTTCTGATAGATGCAATATATTTCTGTCATGTTGCAACGGATATCTGTCCATTACTACGAAAGGAACTCCATGCCGGGCAAAAAGAACCTACGCATGAAGGCGGCGCGCGCGGCGGCTGGCCTTTCGCAAGCTGACTTAGCCCAGGCCGTGGGCGTTACGCGCCAAACCATCGGCCTGATCGAGGCGGGCGGCTATAACCCCACGCTCAACTTGTGCGTGGCGATTTGCAAAGCGCTGCGCGTCACGTTGAACGACCTGTTTTGGGAAGACGAGACCGACGTCGACCCTAACGCTCTTTAGGAGTCGCTATGAAATTTGAAGATTTAAAACTCGTGCAAAAGTGGCACGAATATGCCGGTCCAAAGGATGAGCGTCTGGAAGCTGAGAACGCGAAGATCTGCAAGATTGGTTTCATGCTGCTTTCGTTTGGCATGCTGATGATCCTTTTCTACGAGATCATTGCTCGGCAGGTTGCGTGGGTCCACAGTGACGCCAGCGAAATGCCACATCTCTTTGCAACGCCGGCCGAGGCGGCCATGTATGCGTGGCTTGTTATCGTGATGCTGATTTGCGTGGTATTGCAGACGCGAAAGGGCTATGTCGATACCAACCGTTTTGGGCAAACCGAGCATCTTCCTGTCGGATATTTCCTGCTCGTCTGCGGTATCAGCGGGGTCACGAGCACACTTGTCATCGCGGCGATGCGCTGTATTGCGGAGGTACAGATTGTGCCGTTCGAAAGCGTCTATTGGGCAGCGAATTTGGCGACGGGTGCGGTCTGCGGCATGATGATTTTCATAGCCACATTCGCCGCTCTGTGCGCAACGTTTTTCTCGGCGAAAAAGCGTCGCGCCAAGATCGAGGCGGAGCTCGACGGTACCGACGATATCTAATGCGCAAGTGGCTGGCTCTGGGTTATCAGAGCCAGCCCCCTTTTTTGTTCGACGAACAGGGTCAGCGCAGCTTAAAAAAGCGGCTGAGAGCTAGCGGGACCCAACCGCACCGGCTTCATCGCTGCCGCTGCGCTCGAGTGCGGTGCGGCGGGCACTGTAGGCGACGAGGCCGACTCCGGCTGCGGCGAGTGCTGCTGCGGCTGCCGTCAGGGGGATGTTGCTGTCGCCCGTGCCGGCGAGCGCGCCCGCTTTTCTGGAGCGCTTGTTATTGCCGTGATCCTTGCCGCTGCCAGAGCCACTGCCGCCACCGGAGCTGCTTCCGTCGGAACCACCTCCACTCGAGCCACCATCGCCGTCTACCGTCATTGGGGCGTCGTGAAGTCCTGTCGTATCCGCGCTGTCGCATACGCCGACCTGAACTTCTGAGCGTTCGCATGCCGCGTCGGGCACATGAAGCTCGTGCAGAACGGCACTCAGCGCCGAGTTTGCGCCCGGTCGGATCTCCTCGAGCGTTACGGGATCGAGCGCCACCAGATTACGCGCCTTCACATACAGCGTGACGCGTTTGCCCACTTCGTCGCTCCAGCTCTCGGGGATGGCGAAGCTCATGCGGAACTGTGCCGTGCAACCCGGTGACAGCACGGCGTTGCCGTTGTCGGCTACCAGCGGGTGCGTTGCAAAACGTGCGCCCAGCGTCTCGAGCGCGTACTTTACGTGTGCCATGTCGTTGGCCGAAGCGTCTTCGGCAAGCTCTGGATCGTAGATCGAAGCCATGCGTGCGTTCGCTCCGAATCCGATGGATGCGCTGGAGAACGGCTGGCTGGAGCCCTCTCGGTACAGATCGATTGTGCCGGCAGTCAGCAAAGTGTTGCCGTCGTTTCGCACCGTGATCATGAAGGATTCGCCTGCTGCTCCGGGCACCACCGCGCCCGAGGTAGCGACCGCGCCCGTCGGAGTGGCACACGCCACCAGAGGCACTTCGATGCCGTGCAGCTCTGCCTCGCTCTTCTCCGCGCTCACAATGTGCGTGGCGAGCGCGGAGAGCATGCCTCCCGACGTCAAAAATGTCGTTATCTGATCGACGGGATGGTCCAGCTCGCACATCACGAACGGCTCCGTGAACAGATCGCCTGCCAAGGTGCTGGCGAAGATGCGGAAGTGCTTGCCCATTACTGCTACCGGGTTGCCTTCTTCGTCGTAGGTTTGCCCCACCTTGCCATCGGTGTTCTCTACATAGAGCGCGCACCTGCCGTTGTTGCTTACGCTAAACGATGCCGGGCCACAGCCTGCGGCACCCACGGGCTGCGTTGCAAATGCCGATGCGCCTCGCGTCCAAGTAATATGCTGCAGCTGCTCGTTGACGGTGGCCAAAAAGCCCGAATGTTGTGGCCACGGCACCGCATGGGGCACCGTGGCGTCTGGTGGCATAACGCCCCAGCCCGCAATGGACTGGCCGATCACGGCGTACGATGCGCAGCCGCAACCGTCTGCGGTCTCGTACGCAACGGGCACCACCATTTTGCCGTTGATATTCTCGGGCTCGCTCAGCTCGATACTCGACGGTGCTTGCGGAAAGCGAAGAACTTGGCGGAACGTCAGGCTGTCGCCCAAATCATCCGACCACAGGGTAAAGCATTCCAGCGCAACCTCGGCCTCGCTGCCGAGCGCCTTCTCTGCGGTGGTTCCGCGGCGGTGGAGGTAGGCACCCGACAGGCGTCCGTCGACCAGCGTCTTGCCTACCGTGATGCGCGGGCACTGCAGGCAATGGTAGCCATCCTCTTGCAGGCGGCCGCGCGAGATGCTGCGCCATGACGTATGCGACACCACGCGGATCTCGTCATTACTTATGCGCAGGCGCACAACGGACAGTATGCCGGCTGTGCTTGCCGTATCGAAAAGGGTGTTGTCGCCGGCGGGGCGCTCGCCCGAGACCAGCAGCACGTAGGCGTCCTGGTTTCCTCTTCCGTCCGTATATTCCACCACGTCGAAGTCGTAATCGAATATGCCGTCGCGCTCCACGTCGCCCTCGCCAAACCCAAGGGGAAAGTCCACGGGCGTGGGAGCGGACCACGTGCCGTTTGCCTTTGTGTGCACCACCAGTCGCGAGCGGCCATTGTCGCCGTAGCGCACCGAGGCGATACGGAACAGGCATTCTACGCCGGCAATCATCGTTAGCTTCATGTGGGCTTCGCTGAGCACGCCGGAAAACAGCACGTTGTCGCTCGAGGGTTTTATGCCGCCACGCTCGTCCTCCGACACGCCGGCAGAATTGGCGTTCGGGTCCGCAACGGCGTTCGTTGACTGACCGATGTAGGTGTACTCATACATCGGCGCGGCATTTTCGTCGTTCTCCATCAGCGCGTGGACGAAATGTTCGACCTGTCCCGTGTCGTCGCTCTCCGCGTTCGTCTCGAGCTCAATGCGCGTGACCGCTTGATCCCAATCGCGCACGACAGGCGCGGCGTTTACGGCAGTGGCCTTAACCTCGGCGCGTGCGAGCAGCTCGGCGTTGGTGACGATGGTGGCCGATGCGATAAACTGCGGCACACCACCTGCCTCGGCGTTGCCGGCCGAGCCGAAGCAGGCATCCAGCGTATAAGGCGTATCTCCACCCAATGCCAGCTCAGAGCGTTGGAGCACATACTGGTCGCCATTGTTCACCGACATATTCCACGAATCGATGAGTGTGGGCCACGACCCCGACCAAGCCTTGGTGGTCCACTTGAACATTACGAACTGGAGTATCACATCGACATCGACGTCTGCACCCACGCGCAGCCGCGGAAGCTGGTGTCCATCTGCCTTCTCGTACCCAATGAACAGCGTGAGGGATGCGGCACCGCGCACGGCAGACGAAGCGACGCCTGCAACGCCGGCTCCAAAGGTGACGGCAAGTCCGATCTGGATGGTGAACGAGCCCGACGTGTTGGAATAGTCGAGCGAAATGTTCTTGAAAAACGCCGCGCCGCTGCCGTGCGTGTGGGCACCCACAGCGAGCGCCAGCTTCGCCAGCACCCAAGGGTTGACGTTTAGGAAAAATGGCACCGGTCCTAGGGTAAACTGCTCGGTCCAATTGAGGTCAGTTCTTACCTGGAAGAGGGCCTTAATATTGCCGTATGCGGGGTCGTTGTTGTTACCCCAGGTTTTGCCCACCCAATCGTAGGCGAGCGAGCCGTACAGCTGTGTGGCGATATCCATCGTGAACAGCGGCGTGCAATGGTGGCGAAGGAGCTTGGTGTTTCTTGGATCGGTGCCCGAACCGGCACTCATACTTTTGTACTGATTCCACTTCCCCTCCATTTCGTCGAGGTAGCGGTTTGCCTGCTTGGCGCCCGACTCGCGCGGTGACTTCTTCCAGTACTCCGGATCCGGATTGCCCGAATCGTTCATATGGCTGGCTGGTTTGTATCCTCCGCCAAACAGCACGTATCCAGCAAACGAGAAATCGAAGAGGATCGGAAATGTGGGTATCCAGCACGTGAACTTATTGCCGCCGATGCCGGGAAACGCCGCGGGGAAATCAAACGGAGTGACCTCTTGGTCCATGGTAGTGGGGACGATAGTGGTCGAGCCCGATTCCGCCTTTGCGGCCGGCGCGGTGACAACGGCCATGGGGGATGAGAGCGTGTAGGTTTTGCCCTGATAGTCGAGGACAAAGCGCAGCTTGCACCCTTCCTCCAGAAGGCCCGATGCCGCGTCGAGAAACTTGTCTTCGAGTGTGAACGTCGCCAGATTATCCGCGCCTGATGCGCTGGCCTTGATCTGGCCGATCTGCGTGACGGTTTCGGGCGAGCTACCCGTGGCGGGCATTACCTTGTTGATGTGCAGCGTTGCCTGTCCACCCTGTGGCAGATGTGCCTGTACAATAAAGGCATGCGTGTCGGGTTGGTCGTTTGCCGCGTCGTCCTTCGGCAATGCCATGAACGTGGCATCAGCGTACTGGATGTCCCATTCGTCGAATGTGAGCTGGCGGAAGTACGGCTCGCCGTCGGACAGCGGACGCGTGGGCGCGGTTATGGCGGTGCCGCCCTGGATACGCGCAAGGGGAATCTCGACATCGCGGTAGCCCGCCATGCTAATGGAGATGCCGCCGTTAAAGTCGTACGCGTCGAGAAGCGTTGCCTCGTCCACGTAGTCTTCCGAAAGAGGGGCGACCTCAAAGATGGCCGTGCCTTCGTCATCGGTCGTGGCGGTGAGCTGCTTGCCTACGGCATAGCGCGATGTGAGCGTGACCTGGGCACCTGCGATGGGCGTATTCTTGTTGGCGACGTCGACCACGACCACACCAAACATGGTGCGCGAGAGAACGAGCACCTTGAAGGGATCTTCTTCGTCGGCATAGGCCGCGGTGGGCGCGAACGGCAGCAGGAAGGCATTTTCGCTTCCCGGCACGCGAGGCAACATAATGCTCGCCAGCGAGGACGCTCCAGCAACAAGTAACGAACGGCGATCAAGCATCTTGGGCTCCCATCCCGCAAATATCGGTGGAAATAATCCAATTTTGCGAGAAGACGCTTCGTGGCGGTAGTGCCGTTCAAGGGTCAAAATGTCCAAATTGATCGAGCGAAGCGCCGGGTTCCGGAACGCGTTCGATGCGCTTGGCAGCCCGGTCGCTAACGCAACATGTGCGCGACCAGCTCGGCGCGTGTGCCGATGCCAAGCTTTGCGTATACGCCGGATAGGCGGTTTTTGACGGTGCCCGGCGATACTCCCATATGGCCTGCGATTTCAGCGTTGGTCCATCCGCGGCAGGCGAGCATGGCCATGGTGAACTCTGTGGTCGTTAAATCGTCGGCAACGTCCTCGCCCGAATCGGGGTTGTGGATGCGCCGCCAGCCGTAGCTGAAGCGGTACGTGATCTCGATGATGCGTGCGAAGTCGTCAGGGTATTGCGTTTTTAGGCATGCCTCGATGAGCCCCTGCAAAAGGCCGTGGTGCTCGCCGATGAGCTCGATAAGGCCGTCGGGGCGCGCAATGTCCCAAGCGGCTCCGAAGTGCGTTTTTGCGGCGTCGATGTCCTTGAGGCTCATGCATGCCATGGAAGCTGCCAGGTGCAGGAACAGTTCCGAGATGGGATAGCTTCCCTGTTTCATAATTAGGGCGTTTTCCGCCATGCCCAGACTGCGGCCATATTCGCCGCGCAGGTACAGGGCATGCGCCATCACGTAGCTGGCGAACAGGCGCAGGCCTTCGGGCAGATGCGCCGCAAGCGGATAAAACTCTTCGGCAGAATACGGGGAAGGCAAGTGCAGCAGGACGCTCGCGGCCGAGGCGAACAGGATATGCGTGGCGTGGACGGCGGGTGATTCCTCGTCGGCCGGCGTATCGAGGATGCCAGCAAGGCAACGGCGGGCATCGGCGATACGGTTGAGCGACAGACTGGCATATCCGCAGATAAAGCATGCGGAATAGCGCAGTGCGGGGTCGGTGGCGTCAAGATAGGGGCGTGCTGTCTTGGCGGCGAGTGCGGCCTGTCCGCGAAAGTACAGCGCTTCTGCCGTGGCGATGGCGCGTGAATCGGGGTCGGAAATGCCTGCAACCGCAGCGTCAATCTGCCCCGGCACAAAGGCGGTGCACATCAACGGCATGGGAACGCATGGGTAGCCATCGCAGTCCATCTTCCATCTCCCAACAGCTGGCAACACTAGCAGCAATTGTACTCTTGTTGCTCGGGACTGGAATTTGTGGGTATCGCCTACGATTGTGCCGAACGTATAAAGGGAGGTCCCCGGTATCTGCCGCGTGTGCTACGACCTCACGCCGAAGCCCGTCGGCACCGTTGAGTGGGAGTAAGCTTCTACTCTTTTGGACGAATTGCATTGACAGGGAGGGGCCCCGCGCAAACGTGTGCGGGACCCCTTTCGTTTTACTGTTCGGCTAACGCTACAGATCATTTTGGAAGGCTTACGAGCATGGTGGTCCCGTCCTCGGAACTTGCTTCGACCTCTACGGCGCCACCGTGAAGCGCTGCAATCTCCCAAACGAGCGCTAGCCCGAGTCCTGCGCCGCCGTATGCCCTGCTGCGGGATTTATCCAGGCGAAAGAACGGCTGGAAGATGCTCTCACGGTACTGCTTGGGTATTCCCGGGCCCTGGTCCTCGACTCGCAGGAACACGTGGCTGTCGTTGTCGCAGATGGAGACGTTGACAGTCGAGCCGGGGCGGCTGTAACGGATGGCATTTTCGACCAGGTTAAACACCAGCCGATAGAGGAGCGTGTCGCTCCCGATTACTAAAGCGTCTCCAGCACAATTGAGGGCTATGCCCTTATTTTCGGCAAGTGGCGCAAGGTCGGTGAGGACCTCTTCGGACAAGGGACCAAGTTCCACATCGTCCTCGCAAGGAACGCTGCGCAGCTCACTCATCTCGAGCAATACCTTGGCCATTCGAGACATGCGCTCGGTTTGTTCTTGTAGCAGGCCGAGCAGCTCGGCTGTTTCGGGTTGCAAACCGGAGTGTTCGGAGATGAATAGTTCAATCTGTGCTTGCATAAGGGCGAGCGGGGTGCGCAGCTCGTGTGCGGCGTTGCCGGTAAACTGACGCTGTGCAGAGAACCCTTCGCCAAGACGAGCGATCATGTCGTTGAAAGAGGCGCTGCATCGTTGTAGCTCGGTGGGCACATCTTCATTGAGTCTGATTTCGCTTAGGTTGTCAGGTTGCACACGCTCAACCTGAGCTGCAAAAGCCCGTAGCGGTTTGAGTGCACGGCCGCTCACAAAGTATGCCAGCGCGCCGCCAAGGAGTGTGACTCCAGCCGTGATGTACCAGGCTGTCGTGCCAAAAGACTCCTGTGCGTCGTTTACGACGATCGTGACCTTGTCATCGAGGGCTGCTTTCGTTGGGTCGAACGCCTGGAGCGAATCTTCGCCGGTTGCGTTAAAGGCCGAGATGTCGCTGCCGATGGCATCCATGTAGCGCATGCCCGTATAGCCGACCAGGCAGTTCGTCAGAGCGCATGCCATACACGTTAACAGTGCCGTCATGATTGTTATGCGCCATTGCAGCGAAAGCCGTTTCATTCGCTATCCTCCATAACGTAGCCCTCTCCAATCCGATTGCGAATCGGGTCGTATCCCAAAGCGCTGCGCAACTTTTTTCGGAGCGACGAGATGTGAACGCGGGTTGCGTTGCTAAAGCTGTTCACGGTGCTATCCCAAACGTGCTCTATAAGCTCCTCTTGGCTTACCGGTCGCCCCTGATTAAGCATCAGGTATTCCAAGATTCCCGTTTCCTTGCGTGTAAGAGATAGAGCCTCACTGTCCACGGAAGCGATGCGCGCCTTGGTGTCAAAGTTGAGCTTTCCGCAGGTTAATACTATGTCGCTTTGTGCGAAGCGCCTGAGGGTAAGGCTGCGGATCCTTGCCGCAAGTTCGTCCAGATGAAACGGCTTGGTAAGGTAATCGTTGGCGCCGGCATCGAGTCCGGCGACTTTATCGGATACTTCGCCACGTGCGGACAGAATCAGTACCTTGGTCTCGCAGTCGGTTTTCCTAAGTTCCCTGAGCACGGTCATGCCGTCGATACGGGGGAGATTGAGGTCGAGCACCACGAGGTCAAAGACTTCGACGCCCAGCAGGTCGAGCGCCTCCTGTCCATCGTGACAGCAGTCGACGCTGTACGCCAAGTTTCGCAAGCTGCGCGCGATTGCATCGCACAGTGCTCGCTCGTCTTCGACGATCAAAATACGCATAACAGTCTCCTTGCACATTCCATATCGCGCTTAACACGGATTTTATAGCCGATATGGTCCAATGGTCGCGTAACGAAAGGAGTGGTCGTGTTGTTCAAAGCGGTAAAACCCGTGGTACAGGTCGCTTTGTTGATCGTCGGAATTACCATGGTGTGCTTTGGTGTTATGCGTGGCGAGGCGGATGCCGTGCTGGCCAAAGCGATTAGGCTGTGCTTGGAGTGTATCGGAATTGGATAAAAGAGAAAACACTGCGTCGCATGTTTTGGCCCGATTTCGCGGATTCATTCAGGCGGCGGCGACGCTGGTCACCAATATTCACCTGCCAAACTTTGCCAAAGGCGGCATCTATCAGGGCGCGGGAAAAACAGTCTGCGTACCTGGGCTTAATTGCTATTCGTGCCCCGCGGCATCGGGTGCGTGCCCCATCGGGTCGTTCCAGTCGGTGGTAGGTTCATCCAAGTTCAACTTTTCTTACTATGTTACCGGTACGCTCATTTTGCTCGGCGTGCTGCTGGGACGCTTTGTATGCGGCTTTCTGTGTCCGTTTGGCTGGCTGCAGGAGCTGCTTCATAAGATTCCCGGCAAAAAG
>CAVCBD010000044.1:0-16174 GCA_963599935.1 Acutalibacteraceae bacterium
CCGAGCAGTTCGGGTCCGATATCCTGCTCGTTAAACCTAAAACCAAAGGAGTACATAATGATCAAGAAGGTCATGGAGGACTACAAGGTCCTGTTGCGGAGCATTCCCGCGGCAACGGTTTCGCTGTTTATCGTGAGCGTTATCATGATGAACCTGCTGGCCAACAAAGAGCTTATCAGCCTGCCGTATCTGGCACTCGACTGCGGCTTTGTGGTGAGCTGGGTCTCGTTTTTGTGCCAGGACATGATCTGCAAGCGCTTTGGCGCCAAGGCATCCATCAAAATCTCTATCCTCGCGCTGCTGGTTAACCTGGCCGTGAGCCTGTGCTTTTGGCTGTGCTCGCTCACGCCCGGCATGTGGGGCGCCTACTACGACACCGGCATGATCGAGGTCAACACTGCCCTCAACGCCACCATCGGCGGCACCTGGTACGTGGTGTTTGGCTCGTCGCTGGCTATGCTTACCTCTGCCGTGGTCAACTCCACGCTCAACCAGTCGCTCGGCCGCATGCTCAAAAAGAATAACTTTGCGAGCTTTGCCTTCCGTTCCTATGTGTCCACGGGCATTGGCCAGTTTATCGACAACCTGGTCTTCGCCATTGTGGTGAGCCACACGTTCTTTGGCTGGACGTGGGTGCAGGTGTTTATGTGCTCGCTGACCGGCGCTATCGCCGAGCTGCTGTGCGAGGTCTTCCTGAGCCCCGTGGGCTACAAGGTCGTGCGCAGCTGGGAACGCGAGAACGTGGGTGCCGAGTACCTCGAGCGTCACGCAACTGCCTAAGGAGCCACCATGCAGGTTTTGATCACGGGCGCCTCGGGCGGCATTGGAGCCGCATGTGTGCAGCGATTTTTGGATGAGGGCCACGAGGTGGTGGGTTTCGACCTGCTGCCGGCCACGGTCGAGCATGAGCACTACCGCCACTTGATTGTGGACGTCCGTGAGCCGAACACGTTTCCGGACGACCTGCAGCCTCGGGTGATCGTGAATGTCGCCGGCACACAGGACTCGGCCGACGACATTGCGGCCAACCTGACGGGCACGATCAACGTGACCGAGCACTATGCCTTTGTGGGGGAGGGCCTAGCCGCTAAGCCGGCGCCGGCCATTCGCTCCGTAGTCAACGTGGGCTCGGCGAGCGGACACACGGGGTCGGAGTTCCCTGCATACGCGGCTAGCAAGGGCGGCATTATCGCCTATACCAAGAACCTTGCGAATCGTCTGGCGCCGCAGGCCATCGCCAACAGCGTGGACCCGGGCGGCGTCATCACGCCGCTCAACCGTTGCGTGATGGAAGACGAGCACCTGTGGGCCCAGATTATGGAGCTCACCCCGCTCAAGCGCTGGGCAACGGCGCAAGAGATCGCCGAGTGGATCTACTTTGTGGGCGTGACTAACCGGTTTATGACCGGACAGAGCCTGCTCATCGATGGCGGCGAGGCCGGCCGCACGCAGTTTATCTGGCCCGAGTAATAAACGCGCCCGATGGCAAAAGCCGTCGGGCGCGTTTTTGCATCAAGGCATTAATTTAAAAGTCAACTTTAGCTGGCCTTTATCTTCGTAAAGCCCCTTTGAGCTGGTAAAATTACCCACTAAACAGAACAAGGGGGTAAGTTGGGGCTATTCGGTTCACACGAGAGGCGCGACGCGGACCGGGCGCGCCAGCTTTTTGAGACGGCGCTTGCAGAGCAGGGGCTCAATGTTGGGTTTGTTTTGCGCGCCAGCGACTGCCTTCCTCTGTACATCACTCCCAATTTTGAGCGTGTCTTTGGCGTGTCGCCGGAGCGGTATCGCGACGATATCGAGACGCTCTACCGCTATATTCCCGATGACGACCGCGTTCGCATGCAGCGACAGGTGAGGGATTGGGACCACGCGGCCCCCTTGGATCTGATTTGTTCCTACAACGGTCCTGGGCAGGAAAAGCCGCTCAATATCCGCTTCTCGATCGCACTCGTTCAGAACGCGACGCAGTATCTCATCACGGCGGTCGACGTGACCGCCGAAACCGCGCGCATTGCTAAGGCGGAGTCCGAGCGCGACCGTGCGGTTGAGACCGCCAACGCACGTACGGACTTTATGAACCAGATGAGCCACGAGATCCGCACGCCACTCAACGGTATCGAGGGTATGATTTCGCTTGCCCGCGAGCATCACACGGACGAGCCCCGTCTGATGGATGACCTGTCGCGCGCCTCGCAGCTATCGGCGCACCTGCTGTCCCTTATCAACGACATGCTCGATATGAGCCGCCTGAACAGCGGGCGCGTGCATATCGATGCCGCGCCGTTTGATATGCGCCTGTTTGCCACCGAGCTCGAGCGCATGTTTATCTCGCAGGCCGCCGACAAGGGACTCAAGTATTCGGTTGAGCTCGAGGATTGCGAGAACGTGTTTGTGGTGGGCGACCGTATGCGCCTGTCGCAGGTCGTCATCAACTTTATCTCCAACGCGCTCAAGTTTACCGAGAGCGGCGGTAGCGTTGCCGTCAGCATTCGCGAGATGTATCGCTCGGAGGACGGCGTGAGCTTTATGCTGTGCGTGCGCGATACGGGCAAGGGCATGGACCCGCGCTACATCAGCAAGATCTTTAAGCCGTTTGAGCAGGAGGACCGCACCATCGCCCGTCGCTACGGCGGAACGGGCCTGGGCATGGCCATTACGAGCGCGCTCGTCGACCTTATGGGCGGCGAGATCGTCGTGGACACCGAGCCCGGTCGCGGCTCGACGTTTTCGGCCTACATTCCACTGCGCTTGGCGACGCCAGAGCAGGTCGAGGACCTTAAGCTCAAAGAGCAGACGCTCGAGACGGCGCCCGATTCCATCGGCTCGACGTTCACCTATCAGTTTGACGGCAAACGATTCCTGCTGGCGGAGGATAACGAGATCAATGCCATGATTGTGGTTGAGTTGCTGGCCAGGCGGGGCGCCGCGGTCGACCGTGCCGAGAACGGCCAGGCGGTCGTCGACCGGTTCCGAAGCATGCCCGCGGGCACGTACGACGCGATCCTCATGGATATCCAGATGCCCGTTCTCAACGGTTGGGGAGCGGCGGAGCAAATTCGAGCCCTCGAGCGCGAGGACGCCGCCGCCATTCCCATCATCGCGCTTTCGGCCAACGACTACACCGAGGACGTAGAGCGCTCGCGCAAGGCGGGCATGAACGGGCACGTGGGCAAGCCTATCGACCTGAATGTTTTGAAAGCACAGCTGGCGGCCGCGACGGCCGAGGCGGCTTATCGAGGAAATGAGTAATCGTGATCGTTGAACAGTCCAACAGCATCATCAACGAAGTGAGCCGTGCCCTGCTGGGCAAGCGCGAGGTGATCGAGAAGGCTTTGATGGCCATCTACGCTGGCGGCCATATCCTGCTCGAGGATGTGCCCGGCACCGGCAAGACCACGCTGGCGCTGGCACTGTCCCGTGCGCTGGGCCTGGACTTTAAACGCGTGCAGTTTACGCCCGACACGCTGCCCTCGGACATTACGGGCTTTACGATGTACGATCGCGATGCCGGCACGTTCCGTTTTGTGTGGGGCGCGGTCAACTGCAACTTGCTGCTGGGCGACGAGATCAACCGTACCAGCGCAAAGACGCAGTCGGCCCTGCTCGAGGTTATGGAAGAGCGCGCTGTGACCATCGATGGCCAGACGCATCCGGTGCCGCGCCCCTTTGTGTGCGTGGCGACCGAGAACCCGGTGGGTTCGGCGGGTACTCAGCCTCTGCCCGATAGCCAGCTCGACCGCTTTATGGTTCGTCTGTCCGTGGGCTATCCGTCGCGCCAGGACCAGATTGATATCCTCAAGGCCCGCCGTTACGCCAACCCGCTCGATGACATCAAACCCATGGTTGCCCGCGACGACCTGCTCGATATCCAAAACTATCTGGGCAACGTGCAGGTCGTCGATACGGTGCTGGACTATATCGTTCGCCTGTGCGAGGCGACTCGTGAGGACGCGCTGGTGGAGCTGGGCGTGAGCCCCCGCGGTGTTATCGCCCTTACCCGTATGGCGCGTGCCTGCGCGCTCATTCGCGAGCGCGACTACGTGGTGCCCGAGGACGTGCGCGAGGTCTTTACATCCGTCTGCGCCCATCGCCTTGTTTTGCGCCCCCAGGCCCGAATCGAGTCGATTACCGCCGAGGACGTTCTCGACCGTATTCTGGCTGCCGTTCCCGCTCCGTCCATGGGTCAGGTTCGCGGTCGCTCCTAGCGACGCGTAGCTGCCCGCGCCCGCTATATCGCCCATGATTATCAACAAGATCACTTATGTCGTATCCGTCGTGCTCCTGCTCGTCGTGTTTCTGCTGACCGCCAATGCCGCGGCGCTCGCTGCTGCCGTGGCATTGCTGGCCATGCCCGTCATTACGGTGGTCGCATGCCGCGCGAGCGCGGCCTCGCTCAAGATTGGCTTTGAGCTTCCCCGTTCATGCGTTGTGGACTCGCCGCTGGTGCTTCGTATGACGCTTGACCGCCCCGCGCTGTTTCGTGGCCGCGTGGAGCTGGTGTTCTCGGTGCGCAACCTGCTGACGGGGGCACTTACGACCTATCCGGTCAGCTTGGTGCCCGCCGCCAGCAGGCCGGCTGAGTTTAACCTTGAGCTTGATTCGTCGATTTGCGGCGCGCGCATCATTGCGCTCGATACTGCACGCCTTGTCGACGAGATGGGCTTTACCTCGCTTGCGCTCGACGGCGTTTCGTATCGCGAGACCTTTACCGTGTATCCCCAAGTGGTTGATATTCAGGTTGATCCTCGCCAAAGCGCGTCCGCTAGCCTTGAGGGCGTAAGCTATGATCCCCATCGCAGCGGCCAGGACCCTTCCGAGGTCTTTGATCTGCGTTCGTATCGCGAAGGCGATTCGGTCAGATCGATTCACTGGAAGCTGTCGACGCGTTTTGACGATGTGTTGGTGCGAGAGTCCTCTCGTCCGCAAGATCATGCCATTGCGATTCTGTTTGGGATATTCGCGCGTGATCTTGAGGTATCTGAGCGGCCCCAGGTGCTGTCCGCCGCGCTGGGCCTTACCGCATCGGTGAGCCTGTCGCTCATGCGTCTTGGTTACCACCATGTGGTAGTGGCGACAGGAGGCAGCGCTTTGACTGCGTATCCGGTCGACAACCGCCGTGGATTCAACGAGATGCTCGATGCCCTTGCTTCGACTCCGCTTGCACTGGATTGTCCCACGTCGTATGAGCGGTATTCGAAGATTGTGGCAAGCAGAGGTATTAGCAAAACCGTGCTGGTGACAGCCGGTGCTGATGATGCCGCTTTTATTGATATGGGCAAAATGACTGACCTGTCAGTGCTCCATGTGTCGGATTCCGTTGAGTCGTATAGCGTCGAGCGTGGCCCCAACTACCTCATCACCCACTGCTCAGCCTCAATGGATCCTGCTCGCATCAAGAGCCTGGAGGTCTAGCATGAACTTTAGGACTCTCACCTCGGCAGACGGCATCGGCTCCAACCATCGCATCGTCGACGTCTTCCTGTCAATCGTTCCGACGGCTTTGCTCGCCGCGGCCTTTTCCTGCGCGATCGGCAATTGTTTTAGTGCTGCCTGTTTGGGAATGTTGCTGACGGCAAGTGTCATTACGTCTGTTGTGATGAGCGCCATGGGCGTTTTGCTTGCTTCGAGGCAACCGTCCCGTACCGTGGCGATAATCGTTGCGTCCTCGACGCTCGTCTGCATGTTGATGCTCACGCCGGCGCGCGCGGGCTTCTATGCGTTCATCAACGTTATCATCGCTCATCTCAATTCGATATTCGACTTGTATCTTCCGCTTGTCGCCGGCGCTGGCTTGCTGTGTGAATCGATGATATTTTCCCTGCTGGGAGGCTTGTTTGCTGGCTCGTGCAGCTGGCTGTTTGCAAGCCTGAATGTTTCGTGGCCATCGCTTTTAATCGTCGTTGTCTGCGGTTGCGAGTCGATGGCGCTGCAGCTTGGCGATTCCGCGGTGGCGATGGCACTGGGCGTTGCGGGCTGGTTGGTCCAGTGCCGCGCGTACGAGCTGCAGGGTTCTACCGTTCGGCTGTCCCAGGTTGTTGTCGGACTCGGTGGCCTTTGCGCCGCCTGCGGTGTTCTTTTTTCGCTGACGTCTGCTTTTGTGCAGCCTATTCCCGCGTTGTCCACCATGTCTTCAACGGTTGTCGGCGCCATCGAGGAGTTCCGATTTGGTAGCGATACGTTGCCCGAGGGCGACCTTTCCCAGGCGTCGGATATGAACGAGGGCACGACCACCACGCTGTCGCTAACGACGGACGGGACGCTTGGCGACGACCTGCTCCTGAAGGGCTTTGTGGGCAGTACGTTCGACGGCACCTCTTGGCATCGCGGGGATTGGGTGTCCTATGAGGGCGAATGGTCTGGTGTGCGCGAATGGATGCGGAAGAATGGCCTGACGGTCGCCGAGCAGCGTGCGGCATTTGATACCACGGCAGAGCGCGAGGGCAAAGATGCCGTCGAGACGACAAAGATCTCGGTCAACGCTTCGGGTGCCAACCGCCGATACGCCTATGCGCCTTATACGCTGCGTTCGCTAAGCGGTGTCGATGCAATGCTTACCGGCTCTACGATTACGTGCTCCGGCTTGATGCCTTCGAAGACATATACGGTAATCGTGGACAATGTGCCTGCGGCGAGCGCTATTACCGATTCGACGTGGCTGGCATCGTCGGAGAGCGCATACGCAAAGAGCGAGCGGGTGTATGCCTCGTTTGTTCGCGAGCATTATCTGGATATAGACGATGACGAGCGCAGCGCAGTCGAGGAGTACCTGTTCGCGAGCGATAACTGGGATACGAACGCGAATGTATCGGACGCGGCGGTCATCAGCCGTGTGCGCACCATGCTATCCACGCTTGCAAGCGATACGGATTGTCCGCCGGCATATACCGGAAGCGCGGCGTTTGCCAAGTGGTTTTTGGGTACGGTCCACGAGGGCAATTCGGCCTATTTTGCCACGGTGGCAACGCTTGCGTTTCGGTCGCAGGGGATTCCAGCGCGCTATGTCGAGGGGTATCGGGCTTCGGACGAACAGATCGCCCGCGCGCATCGTTCCGGCGGTGCGCTTAACTTGACGGCCGCCGACGCCCATGCTTGGACTGAGGTGTACCTGGATGGCCAGGGTTGGACCCCTATTGAGGTCACGCCTGGATATTACAGCCAAACGCTCGATGCGGACAAGATCGTTGACGTGGGCGAGGCGTGGAGTAACGGCGCCGATGATTCGACACTCGACGTGGGCGCGGTTGCCGGCAGGGCCCAGAAAAAGCGCGATAAGGCTGCGGTTAACGAGCGCAAGGCGTCTGTCGCGGTAAAGGCGGGTGCCGCCGCGCTTATCTTTGTCGCCTTGGTGTCGCTTGCCCTGCTTGGCCGCATGCTTGTGGTGCGCCATCGACGCGCGTGGGATCTTTCGAATGACAATCAGGACATTTGCATCCCGGCGCTCTATAGCTACTTGGTGCTCGTGATGGAGCAGAGCGGAGTTGCGGCTTTTGACGAGACCAAGCCACTCGAATGTCTCGATTCCTTTGCCGAAGCATTCCCCGCGGTCGATCCTTGGGAGTATCGTCGAGTCATTCGGCTCTACCAGGCCTATGTCTTTGGCGGGCACGCGCTTAAACCCAACGAGCTGCGTACCCTTCGCCGCTTTGCCGAGCGCCTGCATCAAAACATGCCGGCGCCAAAGAATGTAATTGAACGCTTCCGCCGCTGCGTGCTGCATGCGTTGTAGAGGGAGTAGGTCTACGTGATATCTAAGAAGTTTCAGCATATGGCCTCGCGTAAAAGCGCTGCCAGCGCACGACTTAAAAAGCCCCAGAGTGAGCGCTTGCAGGGTACCGGCGAGCGCGTTGTCGATAACGCTGCGCACCGCGTTGTGCTGCCCTCCACCTCGCGTATAGTTGCCGTGGTGGCTTCGGTAGCGGCGGTCGGCGCATTTGGTGTTGGTGCGTTTGAGCTGGCACAAGGTGGCCTGAGCTTTGACCCCTCGTCATACATTGCGACCTACGCTCACGGCGATGACGCATCTGGCGAGGCCTATCGAATCAGTTCGACCTCGACTGACGCTGAGGCAAATCGCCATGACGAGCAGAGCGATAGTAGCGAAACAAGTGCCCGCGAGCAGGAGGCCTCGCTTGCCGATGTGCCGACGCAGGCAAATCTGACAAGTCAAAGTGGAACGACTGCCTATAACGTTACCGGCAACGCCGACGGCTCCGGTGTGACGATTGCGGGAGGCGCGGGCGGAAACGGGACGGGCGGAAGTGCCTCTGCGGGTGGCGCCCTCGGCCCTGTGATCAATGCTGGCGCGGGTACCGGTGGCGCGGGCGGTACCGGCAGTGGCGGCGCGAACTCCGGCGGAGCCGGCGGTGGCGGCTCGACCAACTCGACAGCGAATTCCTATAAGTATCTACTGCAGGATCCCACGCCCCAAAAAAGCGCACCCATGGGTGACACGACGTTTTTTACGCAGTTTAGCGGCGGCGCCGGTGTGATCGATCCGGGCAAGGTGGAAATCGCTCCCAAGGAGGATGCAATCTACGACGGTCAGGTGCTCGATGCCTGGACGCTGTTCTGCGCCATGGATGTGCACTGGAGCGATGGCATCGGTCTCTACTACCTTGCCTGCGCCAAGGATGAATTCGCCACATTCCCGTACTTCCGCATTAACTCGTGGACCAATGCCGCCGGTGAGCAGAATCCGGTGCTGTGCTCGAACCAGTCGCTAACGGTAAGCGTCTCGCTGCGCCTATCGCAGGATGCGGCGTGGGCGACCCGTACCGTTACCATCCAACCGGCTCAGTCGTGCCTGTTTGTGGTCGGCCAGCCCGATTCGACGGGTCAGCGTAACGTGATTTGGAGCACGCTGAGCTCTAAGGAGAACTTGCTGAGCGTCAATACGCAAGAAGCCTTTATGAAGCAGGCGGGCCACGTCGATTCGGACGGCTATCTCAATGCTCTGCTACTGGGATGGCGCGAGAATGAGACGCCCGTCCCGTATTTCTACACACTGACGCCCGGACGCCATGTGGTGGTTCCCGGCGATGTCGTGTCCATCGACCCCGCCTACAAGGTGCGCTTTCAGGGCTATGCTCTCGACGATGGCTATCGCTTCGACGATGATCCGACCAGCCCCAATAGCTCGCGCCTGCAGACGCTCGTTGACGTGGACGAGTCGGTCGTGTCGGTTGATGGCAATGTCGAGACCTTGAGTGTTCCGCAGGGCGTGCAGGCAGTCGATGCCTATACCGACAGTCGTCAACGTGAGGGCTTTACTTGGCAGATCAACAATCTAGAGTTGCCGTCCTCGGTGTACTACGTCAACGTCGATGCGGGTTTTCAAGTGCTCGATGCCTATCGTGTGGCATCCGACAACCCCGTTTACGCTGCAACGGATGACGGCATTTTGACCTCTCATGACGGTAAAGAATACCTGGGCATTCCGTACAATACGCGCGAGCTCGATGTTCCCGCTGACATTACCAATGTTGTTGTGCCCGACCGCAATAGGCTGGATCGTATTGTTCTGCACGCGTCCGAAAAGGTCGAGCTGCCTCAGATCGATGTGGGCGAGCTACGGGACTGCACCCTTGTGGTT
Source organism: Acutalibacteraceae bacterium (assembly GCA_963599935.1). Taxonomy (GTDB): domain Bacteria; phylum Actinomycetota; class Coriobacteriia; order Coriobacteriales; family Coriobacteriaceae; genus Collinsella. The sequence goes on from CAVCBD010000044.1 coordinate 9,596, forward strand.
GACGATGACATCCTGCTCGATTTTATTGCCGAACATGCGGAAGAGTTGGAGAATGCCCACGGCGTCTATGTGTCGCCTGCGAGTAATCCCGACGTACAGCTTATGTACTCTCAAGGTCTTATGTACAGTCTGGATTCGGAGCTCGAAAGCGATTTGTACTACGTGCTCGATACGGGCTCCAACATCGCGCTGGTGCAGATTTCCAACAACATCATGAAGGGTGCCTTTGCGGGCAACACCTCGGTCGATACGTTGGTGCTCATGCCGCGGTTTGGCGACGAGGTGGCGCTCGAGGACGGCAGCCTTGCGGGCGGCTCGGTGCAGACCATTGTGTGCGCAACCGACGAGCAGGTTGCGTATGTCGAGCAGCATAAGGCTGCTGCCGGCGCGCCCAATGCGCACGTGATTAAGATGAGTCTGTCGCAAGACGGGTATCTGTATTACCACAACGATGACAAGACGATTCTGCTGTCTGCCGCGGGCGACGAGGACGGTAATCTGCCGGCGACCTTTGACGGCACGTTGCTCACGGACGATGGCAAGCAACTCGAAGTGGACGCCATCGCGCCGCATGCCTTCTCGGGCGATGCGGAGCTCAAGTTTGTCAATCTGGGCGAGAGTACGAGCGAGATCGGCCGCAACGCATTCGAGAACTGCCAAAACCTCCAGGGCGTGTTCTTTGGGACGCCTGACAGTATTGAGGTGGGCGCCAATGCCTTTAGGGGCTGTACGAGCCTAGGTTTTGTGGCCTCGCGTGCCAAAGAGGCCTCGTTTGCCACAACCGAGAATCCCAATCCGGCCGGTTGCACCTGGTATGCGCCCGCAGGCGAGATTCAAGGCTATGACAGCCGCTTTGTCACCATTAACGGTATCTACGATTTTGACTGCGATGCGCAGAGCGATGACGCAGTCCTGCTCTACGGTTACTACGGTGATGACGAGAAGGGCAAGCCCAGCATCTTGCTCGGTGCGCCCTCGGTGCTCAGCGGCACGATTGAGCTGCTGCCGAGCACGATTGAGATCTTTGGTGGCTATTCCTCGTCTGGCACCAAGGACCTGCCCGGTGCGTTTGAGGGAACCGGTGGCGTGTGGGATATCGATTGGTCTTCGGCTCTCAATCTGGCATATATCGATCGCTATGCCTTTAGGAATTCCGGTATCGCTGGCGACCTGAACATCGATCTACCCGACAACGATATAGTGGTTGGCGTATCGGCGTTTGATGGCTGCACGAATTTGACGTCCGCGTCGCTCCATGCGGCAACCCTCGATATCAACGACCAGGCGTTCACCAATTGCTTGAGGCTCACGAGTGCATCGTTCGTGGCGGACGGCAATGGCGACTACGATAAGGCTACGGGCTTGGGCTCTCAGAATTATTTGGCGTCCTCGGTGTTTGGCAGTGATGCTAACTTTACGAGCCTGACGGTCGGCGCCGGCATTGCGACGCTGGGCTATCCGTCGCCGGGTGTGGGTTTCTTTTTTGATGGCGCAACCGATGTTGAGGAGGAGGCCAGCCGCATTCGCCTGTCGGTGCCGAGCGGCATGGAACAGGACTACCTGAACGCCTGGGTCTACGGCTTTATTGGCTACGACGACTACGATACCTATTTCGAAGAAGTCTATTGGAATATGTTCACGGACTTCTATATGGGGCTGGGCCCAGAGCCGACGGTTGAGGCGGTCGAGGCGCAGATGGCTAAGAACCTGTTGGAGCCCGAGAATCGCCTGCGCACTATGATGGGGCTGCCGTTGGTTGAGACGTCTACGGTCATCCGGGCGGGCGGTGATGTGCCCGAGAGCACTGAATGGAAGATCGAGGATAACGGTGATGGAACCGCCACACTGGTCTCGGCGCCGTCCGACATTGAGCAGGCTGAGTTGTCGAGTGTGTTGACGGGTCCAACCGTAATCGCTTCGAATGCCTTTTCGCGCTGCTCGAATCTTACCGAGATCGTGCTGTGCGATAAGGTGGTCGGCATCCAAAGCGGCGCGTTTATCGGCTGTAGTGGTGTGACGGTGACGCTGCCTTCTGGTTGTCCGCTGCCGGAGTTGCTGGGCGGGATGGAGAACACGCCGTTCTCGTTTGGCGGTAGTGTGACGCTCAATGTTGCCGAGGCCGATCGCGAACTGCTGCTCAAGACGTGGTCTCGTCAGATGGTGGGGATTACCGCAGACGACGAGGAGCTTGACTACGTCGAGAGCAAGTGGTTCGGCAATGTCGATATGGATACGTTTACGTCGCCGACGTTCGATGTGCTCAATAAGGCTGTGAACGAGCCCATCATGGAGTGCGAGAATCGCCTGCGCGCGATGATGAGCATGGAGCCTATCGCCGATATCAGCGAGCTGTCCAATCCCATCGATATCAATAAGTATCCGCAGTATTGGATAGTCGAGTAGACAATCTATGAAGCCAGGCAGCCCCAGCCGATGGGGCTGCTGCCGTTTTGCTCGAGCAGGTCGTTGGTAGCCGAGAAGGGGCGCGACCCCATAAAGGCCGGGAGTTCCGCCGTGGCTCGGTTGGCCGAAAGCGGCGAGGGGTGCGTGGAGGCCAGACAGAACTTGCCGGACGCCTCGCCCGCGCCGGTGGCAGCGAGCTTGCTCTCGACCATCTGTTGGGCAAAACGCCCCCAAGCCAAAAAGACTACGGCCTGCGGCAGCAGACAACAGCGCTCGATAATGTAGTCGGTCAGGGTGCTCCAACCCAGCTTGGCGTGTGAGTTGGCGGCGTGCTCGCGCACGGTGAGCGTGGTGTTAAGGAGTAGGACGCCTTGTTGCGCCCACGGCGTTAGATCGCCCGTGGCGGGGATGGGACAGCCCAGGTCCGCATTGAGTTCCTTATAGATGTTGCGCAGGCTGGGCGGCAGCTTGGTTTGCGTCGCGGGAACCGAGAACGATAGTCCCATGGCCTGGTTGGGTCCGTGATACGGGTCTTGCCCCAAGATAACGACCTTGACCTGGTCGGCCGGCGTGTAGGCGAGGGCATTGAGAATGTCATCTTGCGCCGGGTAGATCGTCTGCTCGGCACGCAAAAGGGCGATGCGCTCGAGCAACTGGTTCGTGGTGTCACGTACCGGCTGCGGCGCATCGCCCAACCAAGTTGCTATGTTGCGGTCGTGGGTCGCGGTGTCCATGGGGCTCCTTTGTGGCAGATGCTTTGCTGGCATCTATTGTAAGGGCGCCTTGTGGAGCGAGGCCAATGGCATGAATAAAAAGCGCGTGTCCTAGGAGACGTGCTCGGGCGCTCCGGCCATGCGAGCGTTGCCGCGGGCATGGAGGCGCGGAAGCTCGACCGTTGCCACCATCACGCCGGTGAGGATGAGCGCGGCACCAAAGAAGGCGATGGGGCTCAGGACCTCGCCAACCAGGAAGAACGAGAAGACGGCGGAGCAGACGGGCTCCAGTGAGAAGGCGAAGCCGGTTGTCTCGGCGGGCACGTGAGGCTGCACGAGCGTCTGCGTGATGAAGCCGTAAGCCGAGCAGATGAGCGCGAGGGCGACGACGACAACAACCTCGCTCGGGGTGCTGGGGAGCGTAAAGCCGCCAAAAGCGCATGCGGCAATGCCCGAGAACAGACCGGCAAAGCCCAGCTGCCAAACGCCCAGGCCCAGGGGGTCGACTTCCTCGACAAAGCGCTTGGCGACGATGATATGGCCGGCATACACAAAGGCGGAGAGCAGCATAATGAGCGCGCCGGGGTTCAGGCTGGTAAAGTCGGCGCCCGAGAGCAGCAGCATACCGCAGGTGACGATGGCGGTGCCGACGAGCACCTTGCGCTCCGGGGCGCGACGCAGCAGGGCGGCGTTGGCAAACGGCACGATCACGACCGTCAGGCTCTGCAAAAAGCCGGCGGTGGAGGCGGAGGTGAGGCTGGAGCCCAGGCACATGCAGGTGAGCTCGGTTGCCATGATGGCACCGATAATGGCGGCGCGGACCATCAGGTCGCGGCTAATGCGGAAAGCGCGCTTATGGAAAAGCAACAGGCAGGCCGCGAAGGCGATGAGGCAGCGAAGCGCGACGATGCTCGTGGCGTTCATGCTGTCCATGCCGATCTTCATAAGGGGGTACGAAAAGCCCCATGCGACGGGAACGGAAAATGAGAGCGCGATTGCTTTTTTGCGATCCATGGGACTCCTTTTGTTACAGAACGGTTTCGCAAAAAGGATTCTGCGCCCAGATATGGATGTAGTAAAGCGAATGTATCTTACGTATGATTAAGCAAAGCTAAAGTAAGTGCGAAAAGTGCTGACAAAACGTTTTACGACTGCATCGGTGTGGAGGCAAGATGGCATCGCGGTATCAGATTGTTTGCATGGTGGTCGATCGCGGCAGCCTGAAGGGTGCTGCCGATGAGCTGGGCTATACGCAAAGCGCGGTGAGCCAGGCCGTCAAGGCGCTCGAGCGCGAGCTGGGCACCACGCTTATCGAGCGCGGAAAACAGGGTGTTTCGCTTACGCGCGACGGCAAGCAGTACCTGCCGTATCTGCGCCAAATCGTAACGGCCGAAGCCGAGCTCGAGGGCAAGCGCCAGGAGCTGTTGGGCCTGTCCTCGACCGATATTCGCATTGCGACGTTTACCAACGTGAGCCGAACCGTGCTGCCGCGTGTGATTCGCGACTTTGGAACGCTGCATCCAGGCGTGCGCTTTACCCTTAAGCAAGGCGATTACACACGCAACGCTCAATGGGTGCACGACGGTGTGGTGGACTTTTGCTTTACGGCGCGAGGGTTTACTGCTGGGCTGCAGAAGCGTGTGGTCTATCACGATGAACTCGTGGCGCTGCTGCCGGCGACGCATCCGCTGACGGCAAAGGAAAAGGTCACACTAGCCGATCTGGCGTCCGAGCCACTTGTGCTGTTAGATGAGGGCGAACAGAGCCTGGTACTCGACGCGTTTGCTGCGCATGGGCTGTCACCGCATGTGACAAGCGAGGTCACCGACGACTACACCATTATGGCGATGGTGGAGGAGGGCCTAGGTGTGAGCATGCTCTATCGCCGTACCGTCGAGGGCATGCGGGCCGATATTCGCGTGCGCCCCATCGTGCATGCCCCCTCGCGCGACGTGGTGGCGGCCTGGCGCAGTTGGGACACCATGCCCATTGCCACCAGGCACTTTATCGACTATATGAGTTCGCATATCGTTAATTAGCGATTGCGCGGCGCTCGGGGTTTCGTCTAGCGCGCCTCTGTCTTGGCCTGGGCCAGGCGGTAGGTGCGCGCGGGGTGACAAAGGAGCACGGCTACGACCATAAAGAACGCGGTAGTGCCCAGGCTGATGGGGTAGACCATCATGATGTTCGCGAACGTGCGGAAGTGCGGGAAGACGCAGAACACCCAGTAGAAGCGAATGCCGCAGACGCAGATCATGGTGATGAGGGCAGGCATGAGCGAGATGCCAAAGCCGCGCAGGTAGCCGGACATGTTTTCGTAGAACATGCTAAAGGCGTACGCGGGGAAGATCGAGCACACGCGGATATAGCCGATCGAGACGATATTGGGATCGCTGTTGAACAGCGACAGGATCTCGCGTCCAAAACCGACGATGATGACAATGGTGGTGAGCGCGACAATGCCACCTTCGACCAGACAGACCTTGAGCGTCTTGGTGCAGCGGTCGATCTGGCGCGCGCCGTGGTTCTGTCCCACAAAGGTGGTGCAGGCCTGGCTAAAGCTGTTGAGTAGGTTGTAGCACACGTACTCTAGGCTCATGGCCGCGCTGGAGGCTGCCATGACCTCGGTGCCCAGGCTGTTGATGGCGGACTGGATGATGATGTTCGCGACGGCAAAGACGGCGCTCTGGATACCGGCGGGCAGGCCAATCTTGACGATGCGCTTAAGGGCGACGGGGTCGATAGCAAGGTCGCGCGGGTTGACGCGAACGACGGAGTCGGTCTTGAGCAGGCGGATAAAGAGCGTGACGGCGCTCGTCGTATAGGCGATGGCCGTGGCGATGGCGACACCTGCGACGCCCCAGTGGAGCACGGGGACAAAGATGAGGTCCAAGCCAATATTGAGGACGGTGGACACGGCGAGCGCCTGGAGCGGCATGCGGGTGATGCCGACAGAGCGGAAGATGGCGGCTTCGAAGTTGTAGAGCAGGATCGAGGGCATGCTCAGTAAAAAGACGCGCAGGTAGAGCGATGCGAGCGGCATGGTCTCGGCGGGGACGTTGAGCGCGGCGAGCATGGGCTCGGCAAAGACCTCGCCCAGCGCGATGACGACAAAGCCCACGAGCGCCATGAGGATCGAGGTGTGGACGGCGCGCTTGACCATGTTTTGGTCGTTGCGGCCGATTGCGTTGGCGATAACCACGTTGGAGCCAAGCGACAGGCCGATGAACAGGTTGATCATCAGGCTGGTGAGCGGAACGTTGGAGCCGACGGCGGCCATGGCAAGGGTTCCCTGGTCGCCCGAGAAGTTGCCGATAATGACCGTGGCGATGAGGTTCGACAGTTGCTCGAGGATGCTCGTCGCGGCAACGGGAAAGGCGAACAGGGGAATGTTGCGCCACAGCGAGCCAGTCGTCATGTCAATGTGCTTAGATGCGGTATCAGCCATACGCTCTCAATCTCT
>CAVCBD010000045.1:0-16130 GCA_963599935.1 Acutalibacteraceae bacterium
GGGTGTCCCAAGCGATCGATTCCGCCGGAGGGCTTACGGCCGAGGCGGATGTGACCGGGCTTAATCGTGCGTCCAAGATCACAGATGGCCAAAAGATCTATGTTCCGACAGTGGGGGGGCAACAAGCGACTGCGGCGGTCGGCGGGGCCGAAAGCGGTGCTGGCGCGACTCCTAGCGCGGGGTCTTCGTCGGGGCTCGTGAACATCAATACGGCAAGTGCGGCGGAGCTGCAGACGCTTTCGGGTATCGGGCCTTCTATGGCTCAGTCGATTATCGATGAGCGGACAAAGAACGGTGCTTTTGCCTCAGTCGATGACCTGATGCGCGTATCGGGGATTGGTGAGAAGAAGCTCGCCAAAATCAAAGATTGCATTTGCGTATGAGTGCGACCGATCGCGAGCAAGTGATGCCACCACGACCATTGATGCCGTGGACGATGGCGCTTTGTGCCGGCTTGTGTGTGAGCTGTGGCTTGGTACTTAACATGGCGGCCGATTTGCTGTTGGGAGAGCGGGCAGCGTCCGTCGCGTCGCTTATGGCCATTCCCGTTGCGGCTGCGGCCTGCATCGTATTGGCTCGGTCCTGTATGCGCCTTGTGCGGTGGAGACGATGGCTTTATGCCGCGGGCCTTGGCTTCTTGGCGGGGGCGGTCGTGTCCGCGGGTTGGGCGATCGGGGCGCTGCGTGCTTCGAGCGCACTGGATAATCGGGCTGCGAGCAGTCTCGAGTTTGTTGTGCACGGCGACCCGTCCATCAGTGACGGTGCATACTCCTATACCTGCGATGCGTATGCAGGCGAAAAGCGTTTGGGTCAGTTGCGGCTGTCGTGTGATCGCGAGCTCGACGTCGGTTCGCATGTACGTGCTATCGGTCGAATTTCGCTCTTTGAGAACGATGCGTATGGGCGCTCACGCGTGCTTCGAGGCGAGCTGCGAAAAGTGAAGGTCATCCGGTTGGCGTCGGTCGACGAGGGCTCTCCGGGGCCGCTGCTTCGGCTGCGAAATGGGCTGCTTGCGTCCATCGCGCCTGCGACCGACCCGGCGCGTGCGCTCATAGCCGGTGTCGTCTGCGGTCGTTCGGCCGAGCTGCGCTCCCAGCCAGCGGGCGACTGGTTTTCGGTGACGGGAACGGCACATCTTATCGCCGTCTCGGGCAGCCATTTGGCTATCGTGGGGTATGTAATCGAGGGCGTATTGCAAAAGACCCGGTGCTCACGTGGTCTTCAGCGGGCGATATTGGCGATAACGCTTGTGGGCTACGCTGCCTTTACGGGCGCCTCGCCTTCGGCCGTGCGCGCGTGCTGTATGGTCTTTGCGACGCTTGTCGTAAACGGCGCGGGGCGCCGCCGGCATGGCGCATCGGCACTCTTCGTAACCATGTCAATCTTTGTGCTACTACGGCCGACGGTGCTGTTCGAGATGGGCTTTCAGCTTTCATGTGCCAGCGTCTTTGCCATCTTGTGCTTTTGCCCGTACGCCACCTACGCTTTGGGAGAGCTGGGTGTGCCAACGGGCATTGCCGGCATGCTTTCCGTCACGCTTTGCTCGCAACTGGCGACGCTGCCCATCACCATTCCTGCCTTTGGTACGTTCTCGCTCATTGCTCCGTTGGCGAATGCGGTCATCGGTCCGGTGGTGAGTCTGCTGCTCGCTGTGTCGATCGTGCTGGTTCCCTTTTCGCTTGTGGCGCCGTTGCAAGCTTGGGCACTCGTTGTGCCCATGATTGCCGCCCGGTGCGCACTGTTCTTTGAGCAGCTCTTTGCCGCCGTTCCGGGTGCATCCGTGAGCGTGCCGCCCGATAGCATTTGGATTTACCTGGTGCCGTGTTTGCTGGTGGCTCTGCTGGTCTGGTGGCCGCGTCCCCGTGCACGTCCTATGGCGGTAGGGCTTGCGTGCCTGGTGCTCTTGGCTGCGATTCCGTACATCTACTGGGATCGATTCGCTCCGCCTTCGGTGACGGTGCTCGATGTGGGCCAGGCCGATGCGATTCTGGTTCGTCAGGGTGGCGCCGTGGCGCTCGTTGACTGTGGGCTTGATGAGCGCGTGGTGAGCGCGCTGGTTCGCAATAACGTCCACCATATCGACGCCGTCTTCGTGACACATTGGGACGAAGACCACTGGGGTGGTCTTCCCGATGTGCTCGATCAGTTTTCGGTTGGAACCATTGTGGTCGCGGCCGATGCGCTTGACGGCGCGCCTGCTGAGGTCCTGAATCGCCCCGGCGTAGCGTATCGGCAGGTGGCTTGCGGAGATACGGTCGATATTGGCGCGTTTCGGACCCGTGTGATGTGGCCGTTTGACACGGTGGATGGCGAGGGCAATGAGGACTCTCTTGTTTTGCTGCTCTCCTATGCTCAGGAAGGCAAGAGCCTGCGTGTGCTTCTCACGGGTGATGCCGAGCTCGATCAGGAGCGCGAGTTTGTACAGGAGGTGGGTTATATCGATGTGCTTAAGCTGGGGCATCACGGCTCAAAAGTTTCCGTCGACATAGACCTACTGGAGACGCTTAAGCCCGAGCTCTCTATCGCGAGTGCGGGTGAGGGCAACCGCTACGGCCATCCATCCGATGCCTGCATCGATGCGGTTCGCGATGTGGGCGGCGCGTTCGCATGCACCATCGAACAAGGAGACATTACCGTTTCGCCGACCGCGAAGGGCTTTGACATGCGATGCCAGCGGCCGTGATGACATCGTTGGCGCGCGGTGTGCCCCTGGGCTAAAATGGCACGGTACGAATTCGAGAGTCTGCGAGAGGGGAGCGCAATGTCCGAAACCGGTCTGCTGCCGGCATATCTGATCGTCGGTACCGACGGAGTCAAACGCGACCACGCCGTCTCGCGTATGAAAGCTCGCTTGGAAAAGTCGGGTATGGTTGAGTTCAACCTCGATGAACGCGACATGACGAAAGACCCCGATATCGAGTCGATCATCGGCTCGCTCAACACCTTTCCCATGGGCAGCGAGTTTCGCCTGGTAATCCTTGACGGCTGCTCAAAGCTTGCTAAAGCGGTCTCCGAGCCGCTTGTCGAGTATCTGACGAGTCCAAGCCCCACGACGGTTTGCCTTATCATCGCCGATTCGCTCGCCAAGAACACGCGCCTGTATAAGGCAATCGCTAAGATCGACAAGAAGGCTATCGTCGATTGCTCGGGTACCAAGCGTTGGGAACTGCCGCGCCGCGTTCAGCAGATGGCGACGCAGCACGGTAAGTCCATCTCGACGGCTGCTGCCGAGGAGCTCGTCTCGCGTTCGGGAGAAAACACGCGCATGCTCGATAACGACCTGGCAAAGCTCGCCCAGATGGTCGAGGCGCCCCAGATTGAGCTTGCCGACGTGGAGCGTTGGATCGTGCGTACGGCCGAGGTTCAGCCCTGGGACTTCCTCAACGCCGTTTCGGCTCGCGATATGCGGCGTTCGCTCGAGCTCTTTAAGCTTTTGCCCTCTAAGAGCTACGTGTGGACCTACACACTGCTATGCGGTCGCATCCGTGAGCTGATCGTTGCCAAGGCGCTCGATGGGCGTGGGCAGGGGCGTGAGCTCGCCGCGACGCTCAAGCTTCAGGCCTGGCAGGTCAAGAATCACCTTACCTGGGCGCGTCGTTTTTCGATGACCGAGCTCGTTGCCGCGCTCGAGGGTGCCGTCGATGTAGAACTCGCGCTCAAGGGTTCGGCCGATTCTCAGACCGCGCTTTTGCTCTGGATTACGAACATCTTGAGAAAATCGTGATGATACCTGCCTATTTGACAAATTCGTTCTATCCCTTTGAGGGGGAGCGTGCTATAGTAGGCGCTTGCATGACCTCACCGTGTCTCAGAGGTGTCATACATTTTTTGCAAGGAACTCGAAAGGAACTCCAGAAGTGGCAAACATCAAGTCTCAGAAGAAGCGTATCCGCACCAATGAGGCAGCTCGCATGCGTAACAAGGCTGTCAAATCCGAGCTCAAGACGCTGACCAAGCACGTCCAGTCCGCCGTCGCCGAGGGCGACGCCGAGAAGGCCCAGGCTGCCCTCAAGACCGTCACCAAGCGTCTCGACATGGCTGCCGCTAAGCATGTCATCCACAAGAACCAGGCTTCAAACCGCAAGTCCGGTCTTGCCAAGCTCGTGAACAGCATCAACGCTTAAGTTGTAAATTTCACACCACACAGATTACGCGCATAAATGGAGCCTGTTTTATGGAACAGGCTCCATTTTTTGTACCGCTCGGGTAAGATAGTCCGCATGAATACTTCAATTGACATTTCCCACATCCGCAACTTCTCGATCGTTGCGCATATCGACCATGGCAAGTCCACGATCAGTGACCGTATCCTCGAGCTCACCCATACCGTCGATGAGCGCGATATGGAGTCGCAGCTGCTTGACACGATGGATATCGAGCGCGAGCGCGGCATCACGATCAAGTCCAATGCCGTCCGCGTGTCCTATGACGCCGACGACGGCGAGACGTATCAGTTCAACCTGATCGATACGCCGGGCCACGTGGACTTCACCTACGAGGTCTCGCGTTCGCTTGCCGCTTGCGAGGGTGCGGTGCTCGTCGTGGACGCCACTCAGGGCGTCGAGGCGCAGACCGTTTCCAACGCGACGCTCGCCATGAACGCCAACTTGGACATTGTTCCGGCCATCAACAAGATTGACCTTCCCTCGGCGCACCCCGACGAGGTCAAGACCGAGATCGAAGACGATCTGGCCATTCCCGCCGACGATGCCGTGTGCGTGTCGGGCAAGACCGGCGAGGGCATCCACGATCTGCTGGAGTCCATCGTCTTTTTGATCTCGCCTCCCAAGGGCGATGCAAATGCCCCTCTCAAGGCACTTATTCTGGATTCGTACTTCGATGAGTACCGCGGCGTCGTCGCCACGGTGCGCGTCTTTGACGGTTCCATCAAAAAGGGCGATACCCTGCGCATGATGCAGGCCAAGGGTGACTTCTTGGTCGACGGCGTGGGCGTCAAGCGCCCTGCCGAGACGCCGGTCGATGCTCTGACCGTCGGCGAGGTTGGCTATGTGGTTACAGGTCTGAAGGACCCCGAGGCCGTGCGCGTGGGCGATACCCTTACGTGGGCTTCGAACCCCTGCCCCGAGCCGCTGCCGGGCTACCGCGAGGCCAAGCCCATGGTCTACACGGGCCTGTTCCCCATCGACAACAAGGACTACGAGAACCTGCGCGACGCGCTCGATAAGCTGCACGTCAACGATCCGTCGTTAGTGTGGGAGCCTGAGACGTCGGTGGCGCTGGGCTTTGGCTTCCGCGTGGGCTTCCTGGGCCTGCTGCACATGGAGGTCGTCAAGGAGCGCCTGGAGCGCGAGTTCAATCTGGACCTGATCGCCACGAGCCCCTCGGTCGACTACCATGTGTACAAGACCGACGGCGAGATGATCGATGTCCGCAGCCCACAGGATCTGCCCGAGGCCACACGCATCGATCGCATCGAAGAGCCCTACCTCAAGGCAAAGATCATCTGCCCGCCTGAGTATACGGGTGCCGTCATGCAGCTCGCCATCGAGCACCGTGGCGTTACGACCGATATGATCCACCTGACGAGCAAATCGGTCGAGATGCGCTTTGATATGCCGCTTGCCGAGCTCATCTTGGACTTCTTCGATCAGCTCAAGAGCCGCACCAAGGGTTACGCCTCGCTCGACTACGAGTTTAACGAATATCGCCCCTCCGAGCTCGTCAAGCTCGACATCCTGCTTTCGGGCGACGAGGTGGACGCGCTGTCGTTTATCGTGCACAAGGATAAGGCTTATGGCCTGGCCCGCGGCCTGTGCGACAAGCTCAAGGAGATCATCCCGCGACAGCTGTTCGAGGTGCCTATCCAGGGTGCCATCGGCAACAAGATCATCGCCCGCTCCACCGTTAAGGCGCGCCGCAAGGACGTGCTGGCCAAGTGCTACGGCGGCGATATCTCGCGAAAGCGCAAGCTGCTCGAGAAGCAGAAAGAGGGCAAGAAGCGCATGAAGGCCATCGGCTCGGTCGAGGTTCCGCAGGAGGCCTTTATGGCGATTCTCAAGGTGGACGAGTAGGTCCATGGCGCTTTCTGAATACAGCAAGCGGCTGCTGGGCGCCTATGCCGAGCAGCCGTTCCTTATGGCTCCCATGGCGGGCGTAACCGACCCCGCCTATCGCATCATGTGTCGCCGCCGCGGCGCCAACTTTGCCTACAGCGAGATGGTGAGCGTTGCAGGCCTCGCCTATGCCAGCAACAAGACGTGGCGCCTGGTGCTGCCGGCCGACGAGGAACAGCAGATTTGCGTGCAGCTCTTTGGTTCCAAGCCCGATCAGTTTGCGAGTGCCGTCGCTGCCGTCGAGGAACGCGTGGGCGATCGCCTGTCATTGATTGATATCAACATGGCCTGTCCGGCTCGCAAGGTCGTTACCAAGGGCGAGGGGTCGGCGCTTATGCGCACGCCCGATCTGGCCGAGAAGATTGTCGAGGCAACGGTGGGCGCGGCGCATGTTCCCGTGACCGTGAAGATCCGCAAGGGTTTTTATGCCGAGGATCGCAACGCCGCAACGTTTGCCCAGATGCTTGAAGGGGCGGGCGCCTCTGCAGTTGCCGTGCACGGCCGTTGTGCCACGCAGCTCTATACGGGCCAGGCCGATTGGTCTGTCGTCGATGAGGTTGCCGAGGCTGTCGAGATTCCCGTGATTGGTTCGGGCGATGTGTTCTCGGCCGAGGACGCTGCTGAGCATCTGCACGGCTCGGGTGCCAGCGCGGTGTTTATCGCGCGCGGTATCTACGGCAATCCGTGGGTGTTCGGCGATGCCCGAGCCCTTGCACTCGATGACACGCCGGTTCCTTCTCGCTCCTCGGTCGAGCGCCTGGAGGCTTTGCGTGAGCACCTGACGTTGACGCACGAGCTTTTGCCGCTTATGTCGCGCGCCCGTACGTATGCAAGCTGGTACTTAAAGGGCATGCCCCATGCCGCCGCCTGGCGCGCTCAGGTGGTGCGCTGCTCCACGTACGAGGAGTTTATGGCGCTGGTCGATGATATCGAGCGCGACGTGGTGGCCTGCGAGGCCGCCCTTGCCGCCGGCGAATCGGTGCCCGCTCATCCGCTGGAGGCCTAACGGTGGCCGTTACCGCGCTGTATGTGCACGTGCCGTTTTGCGCTCAAAAATGCCGCTATTGCGACTTTGACTCGCAAAGCGTGGCCCCGTGCGACCTGGATGCTGCGCTTGATGCCTATTTTGAGCACCTGTATACGCGGCTCGATGCCTTTGGCAACGCTGGGGCACTCAGGCAGATCCGCACTGTCTACGTAGGCGGCGGCACGCCGTCGCTGGCAGGGGAGCGCCTGGTGAAACTTGCCCGTCGTATCTCCATGTGGTGCAAGCCCGTTGAGTTTACTTGCGAGGCCAATCCTGAGTCGCTGACCGCTGAGCTCGCCACCACGCTTGCCGAGGCGGGTGTCACGCGCATCTCTCTGGGCGTGCAAACCCTCGACAATACCGAGTTGGCTGTCATTGGCCGCATCCATGATGCCGAACGGGCGCTTGAGGCCATCGCGACGGTGAAGGATGTTGGGCTCGATGTGTCGTGCGACCTTATGTGCGGGCTTTCCGGACAGACTATGGCGAGCTGGCAGCACACGCTCGATGGCGTGCTTGAGGCGGCCCCGCACCATGTGTCGGTCTATCCGCTCACGCTCGAGGAGGGCACGCCGCTTTACCGCATGGCGTGCCGTGACGAGTCGCTTGAGCCCGATGAGGATTTCCAGGCCGCATGCATGGACGTTGCGCGCCAGCGGCTGAGTTCGGCCGGCTACCATCCGTATGAGGTGGCGAGCTACGCGCTCGATGGGCATGAATGCGCCCATAATATCGCCTACTGGACTGGTCGGGGGTATCTGGGTTTGGGTCGTTCTGCCGCGGGTATGCTTGATGCCGAGGATTTCGATCGTCTTGCAGGTTTGTTCCCCGGCGTGTCCTCTCGAGGCGATGCGCACCGCGTGCGTTTGGTACAACGCGACGATGCTGCGACGGCGTTTGATGCCGAGTATCTGTCGCGGCGCGAGGCGGCGGCCGAGGACCTGATGCTCGCTTGTCGCATGACGCGCGGTGTTGATTCCGACCTGTTGGTTCGCGCGTCTCGTGTCATCCCTGCCGATGAAATGGCAGCGGCTTGTGATCGCGCTCTTGAGCTTGGGCTTGCCACTTGGGTGCCCGAGCACGGTGATACCCATGCGGGGCCTATCGCCTCTGTCGATGTCATCGCTGCCCGCACCTGTGCCCGCCTGGCGCCGACCCACCTGGGCTGGCTCGATGGAAATGTGCTGTTCGAACTGTTTTGGGGTCTAGCTTAGGCCGCTCGGGTAGAATTACCGCAATATATACGCTGCTGTGAGCAGGAGGTTGCCGCGCATGGCGACGATGAACGAAAAAGATTACTACGAGATTCTGGGTGTCTCCAAGGACGCCACCTCGCGTGATATTCAAAAGGCTTTCCAGCAAAAGGCCCGTAAGCTCCATCCGGACGTCAATAAAGAGCCGGATGCCGAGGAGAAGTTTAAAGAGGTTTCCGAGGCCTACGCCGTGCTCTCGGACGAGCAGAAGCGTGCGCGTTACGACGCCATGCGGTCGGGCAATCCCTTTGCCGGTGCACCGACGGCTTCGCCCTATGGCGGCGGTTATGCCGGCAGCGCCGGTTACGGCAATCCCTTTGACGGCGGTTTCCCCTTCGGGGGCGCCTGGGGCCAGCCCCGTCGCGGCCAGGCGGCCTACAACCCCGAGAGTGGCGCCAACGTGGTCGTCGATATCAAGCTCGACGCCAAGGAGGCCAAGGGCGGTGCCCACAAGACCGTTCGCTACACCCGCTTTGACACCTGCGGACATTGTGGAGGATCGGGCTCCGTTTCGTCAGAGCATGCCCACACCTGCCCGAGCTGTGGTGGTCGCGGCCACATCGACGTCGACCTGTCCTTCCTGTTTGGTGCGGGCACGTTCCAGACGGTTTGTCCTGAGTGCGGCGGTTCCGGCAAGGTCGTTGCCGACCCGTGCCCCGATTGCGGTGGCAGCGGCCGTACCCGCGTAACCTCCGAGCAGACGATTGAGTTTCCCGCCGGCACGCATGATGGCGACGAGGTGCGCATCCCCAACATGGGTCATGCCGGCACGAACGGCGCTTCAGGCGGCGATCTGGTCGGTCGTGCGCACGTTGAGGCCGAGCGCCTGGAGGGTAAGGCTCGCACCGGCTTCTACCTCATGGGCATCATCGCTCCGTTTTTGGTGCTGTCGGCCATCTCGGGCGTGTTCTCCGCCTTTGCCATGATGTGCTTCATTCCGTTTGCCATGGGCTTGTTCATGGTGCTGTCGGACGGCGTGCTTCATCGCAGTCTGCTGTGGTGGAAGCGCGGCGCGATGCAGTTTGCCAATGGATTTGCCAACGGTTTTATGTTCGCGTTCGTGTCGGTTTGGTTCGCGAGCTGCTCGCAGCGGGCCGTGCTTTCGCCGTACGGAATGCAATAACATCAAACCCTCAGTTTGCGCTCGGCCCAGCTTGGGTATAGGACGCACTGTGACAATAATGAAAGTTGGAAGGATTCGGTCGTGTCGGAAAATAGGGATTACTACGAGGTACTTGGCGTTGACAAGGATGCCGACGCGCGGACGATTAAGCGCGCGTTTCTAAAGAAAGCCCGTACGGTACACCCGGATGTTTCGGACGACCCCGAGGCCGAGGCCAAGTTCAAAGAGCTCAACGAGGCCTATTCCGTTCTTTCCGACGAGCAGAAGCGTGCTAACTACGACCGTTACGGCACCGCGGACGGCCCCGGTGGCTCTGGCTATGTCGACATCAACGATATCTTTGGTGGCATGGGCATGGACGACCTGTTCTCGTCGTTCTTTGGCGGTGGTGCCGGTGGTGGCGCTCGCAGCCGTCGCGAGCGCCGTCGCGGTCGCGATATGGCCATCTCCCTTTCGGTGACGCTCGAGGAGGCGGCGCTCGGCTGCAAAAAGACGATCAGCTACGACCGCCTTGCCCCTTGCGATGACTGTAATGGTACCGGCAAGGCCGAGGGCGCGACCGAAAAGCAGTGCAGCCGCTGTCACGGCACAGGCTATGTGACGACGGTCCAGCGTTCTTTCCTGGGCCAGGTTCAGTCCTCTTCGCCCTGTCCCGACTGCCACGGCGAAGGCACGGTCATCGATCATCCCTGCGAGACCTGTGACGGCCAGGGCCGCACGCCTTCTCACGAAAAGATTGACATCGATATTCCCGCTGGTGTTTCGACCGGTCGTCAGCTGCGCGTGAGTGGTTTTGGCGAGGCCGGCCTTCGTGGCGAGCCGTCGGGCGACCTGATCGTCAACGTGCGTGTCGCCGACCACGAGCGTTTTAAGCGTAATGGCGATGACCTCTATTTGGTGAGCGATATCTCGATTGCGCAGGCCGCGCTCGGTTGCGAGATTGAGGTCGAGGGCATTATGCCTGACGAGGTCGTTAAAGTGACGATTCCCGCCGGCACACAGTACGGTGACACCGTGAGCGTTAACAACTACGGCATGCCGCGTATCGGCGGTGGCGGCTCGCGCGGTCGTCTGATTGTGCAGCTGCGCGTGGTCGTTCCCACCAATCTCTCCAACAAGCAGCGCGAGCTGCTTCGCGCCTTTGCCGACGAGATGGGCGATGACGTCGCATCCGGTAAGAAGTCGGTGACCGACCGTATCAAGAGTGCCCTCGACGACATCCTCGATTAAGGAGCCCGTGTGCTCGCACCCCATATTTCCGTCGTCAACCTCGGTTGTCGTGTCAACCGGGTTGAGTCCGACCGTATCACTGCCGATCTTATGCGCCTGGGCTTTGCGATGGTGGAGCCCCGGGACGCCGAACTGATCGTTATCAATACCTGTGCCGTGACGGGGGAGGCCGAGGCCAAGACCCGCAAGGCCGTCCGTCACGCCCTGGCCTATCCCGGCGAGCCTTACGTGGTCGTAACCGGCTGCGTCGTCAACCTGCATCCCGAGGAGCTGCTGGAGCTTTCCGATCGCGTGATCGCCGAACCGTCCAAGATTGACGTCGCCGAGCGCGTCTGCGAGGTGCTGGGCGTCGAATCCGATAGCGTGCCCGCCTGCAGCGATGGCGACGTGGTCGATGCGCTCGGTCGTTCGCGGCTGGGCGTGAAGATCCAGGATGGCTGCAACCACCGCTGTACCTATTGCATCGTGTGGAAGGCCCGCGGCCCCGAGCGTTCCGTGCCCGTCGAGTCCGTGCTCGAACAGGTGCGTGAAGCTCAGGAGGCCGGCGTGCCCGAGGTCGTGCTGACCGGCGTGAATCTGGGTGCCTATGACGGCAAGAGCGCGACCGATGAACATGTCGAGATCGATGAGTTGCTTCAGGCCATCATGGAGCGCACCGAGATCGCCCACGTGCGCATCTCCTCGGTGGAACCCATGGATATTTCCGAGCGCTTGCTCAAGGTGATGGCTCGCTATCCGAAGCGTATCGCCCCGTTTTTGCATCTGCCCGTGCAGTCTGGCTGCACGGCGACGCTGCATCGCATGGGCCGTCCCTATAGTGCCGAGGCCTTTGAGGATACGGTGCGCATGATTCGCGCTAACCTGCCACAGGTTGCGCTTTCGTGCGACGTTATCGTCGGTTTTCCTGGCGAGACGGACGAGGAGTTCGAGGAGTCGCTCGCGCTGTGCCGTCGCGTGGGCTTTTCGCGCATGCACGTGTTCCGCTATAGCAAGCGTCCCGGCACCCTCGCCGCCGACATGCCCGACCAGGTACCCCCTGAGGTCATGGCCGAGCGCAGCCGTCGCATGCGTGGCGCAGCACAGGAGCTTGCGATCGCCGATGCCCGCCGCCGCGTGGGCACGGTCGAGCGTGCGGTGCTCGAGTATGGCGACAATTTGACGCTCGGCTCGTTCCATCATGCCCGTCTTGATGATACCTGTGGACTCACAGCCCCGTGCCTGCTCGATGTTGCTATCATCGGAGTCGATGATTCCGGCTTGGTCCATGCACGCAGGGAGGTTCATGGAAGCCTCGAAGATTAGACTTACCGTTCCCGAGGGAATTGACCCCTCGCGCGTCTTGGGCGCCGGCGACGACGTCCTTCGTGCACTCGAGAACTTGGTGCGCGCCCATGTGGTTGCCCGCGGTGACAGCGTTGCCGTGAGCGGCGATCCGGACGAGGTTGAGCTGGTCGCGCGCTTTTTCGAACATGCCTTTCGCGAGGCGGCTGCCGGGCGCACGCTTTCTGCCGACGATGTCTCGCGCTGCCTGGCCGTTTTGCGTGACGGTGAGCATGATGCCTCGTCGCTGCGCGATGACGTGCTGCTGTCGTATCGCGGTCGCGTCATCCGCCCCAAGACGCTCGGCCAAAAGCGCTATGTGGATGCTATCCGTTCGCATACCATCACGTTTGGCCTGGGTCCCGCCGGTACCGGTAAAACCTATCTGGCCATGGCGCTTGCCGTCGCCGCGCTCAAGCGCCACGAGGTGGGCCGCCTGATTCTGACACGCCCGGTTGTCGAGGCGGGGGAGAACCTGGGCTTCTTGCCCGGCACCCTCGAGGAAAAGATCGACCCCTACATGCGTCCGCTCTACGATGCCCTCTTTGACATGATGGATCGCGAGCGCACCGATGAGCTTATGGAGCGCGGCGTGATCGAGATCGCCCCGCTCGCCTATATGCGCGGCCGAACGTTGAGCGATGCCTTCGTCGTGCTCGATGAGGCGCAAAACACCACGCCCGAGCAGATGAAGATGTTCCTGACGCGTTTGGGCTTTAACTCTAAGTTCGTGATTACCGGCGACCTGAGCCAACGCGACCTGGTGGGCCGTCGCGGCGGTCTTGCCGATGTCGAGAGGATTTTGGGCCGCGTCGACGATGTGGCGTTTTCGCACCTGGAGCGTGCCGACGTGGTGCGCCATGCCCTGGTGGGCCGTATCGTTGAGGCTTATGATGCATACGACGATGCGCGCGATCAGCGTGCACGCGACCGAAAGGAGTCCCGTTGAGTGTATTGATCAGCAACGATGCCGAGCTCGATACGCTGCTCGAAGCCCCCGAGGTGGAGCATGTCTGCGAGGTTGTGCTTGCCGCCGAGGGCGTTGAGCGAGAGGTCGAGATTTCCCTTTCGTATGTCGATGAGGACGAGATGCACGAGCTCAACCATGAGTGGCGCGGTATCGACCGCACCACCGACGTGCTTTCGTTTGAGTGCGACTCGGCCTTTGACGAGGACATTCCCGCCGATGAGACGCTCGAGCTCGGCGATATTATCCTGGCCCCGCAGGTTATTGCCCGCCAGGCCCCCGGCTTTGGCAACAGCCCCGCCGATGAGTGCCGTCTGATGCTTGTGCACGGCATGCTGCACCTGCTGGGCTACGACCATATCGAGGACGACGAGGCCGAGGTCATGGAGGCGCGCGAGGATGCCATCCTGCGTGACCTGGCGCTTGAACGCGGCGAGGACCCCAAACTCGTCCACGTCGGCCCCATCACCAACCATGCCCACGACTAGGAGCCAGCCATGATTCCCGGATCGAATAAGGATCATCCGTCCTTTTTAAAGTCGTTCTCTTACGCTATGGAGGGCTTCGTCACCGCCGTCAAGACCGAGCGCAACATTAAGGTCATGCTCGTGGCGGGCGTGTGCACCGTCATTGCCGGCTGCATCGTGGGACTCGACATTGCCGAGTGGGGTACGGTCATTATCTGTTGCGGCCTGGTGATTCACGGCGAGCTATGCAACACCGCCATGGAGGCAATCGTCGACCTGGCAACCCAGGAGCTGCATCCGCTGGCCAAGCGCGCGAAGGATATCGCCGCGGCCTCCGTATACGTTCTTTCCATTACCGCCGCAATCGTGGGCCTGCTTGTCTTTGCCCACGCGCTCGGCTTTATTTAGAAAGGGATTCCCATGTCCGATAACATGCAGCCTGCCGATGAGATTCTGGACGACGAGGTCCTGGACGAAGTTGAGGATACCGATTCTATTGACGAGGTCGAGGAGTTCGACCCGTTTGAGGGCATGAGTGATGAGGAGCTCGATGCCCTGTGCGACGAAGACGACAGCCTCTCGGGCTTTGGTGATGTGGAGCCGGGCTTCCGCAGCGGCTTTGTTGCCCTGGTCGGTCGTCCCAACGCCGGCAAGTCCACGCTGCTTAACGCCTGCTACGGCAAGAAGGTCGCCATCACCTCTCCGGTGGCCCAGACGACCCGCCGCCGTATGCGCGCCGTGGTCAACCGCCCCGGTTACCAGCTGGTCTTCGTCGACACCCCGGGTATTCACAAACCTAAGGACGGCCTGGGTTCCGAGCTTAACAAGAGCGCCTTGTTTGAGCTCAACGACGTAGACGTCGTCGCGTTTTTGATCGACGCCACCAAACCCATCGGCAGGGGAGACGCCTGGGTCGCCGAGCGCGTTAAGAGCGCCCGCTGCAAGAAGGTCCTGGTGCTCACGAAGGCCGATGAGGCCGATCCCGCACAGGTCATGGAGCAGCTCAAGGCCGCTCACGAGCTCATGGAATACGACGACGAGATCGTGACCTCGTCGGTCAAGAACTTCAACGTCGATGCGTTTATCGAGACCGTCGCGCACTTTTTGCCCGAGGGTCCACGCTGGTTCCCCGAGGACATGGGCACCGACTCGTCCGACGAGACGCTCGTGGCCGAGTTTGTGCGCGAGAAGGTTTTGCGTCGCACCCGCGACGAGATCCCGCACTCCGTGGGCGTCATCTGCGACGCGCTCGAGCAGACCAAGAAGGTTCTGCGCGTGCACGCCACCATTTACGTCGAGCGCGAGGGCCAGAAGGGCATCATCATCGGCAAGGGCGGCGAGATGATCAAGCATATCGGCATCGATGCTCGTCGCGACCTTGAGCGTATCTTTGGCACTCAGGTCTTTTTGGAGCTCGACGTGAAGGTCAAGGCCGGCTGGCGCGACGACGAGGCGCAGATCCGCCGCTTTGGCTATAACGCCGAAGATTAAGCCTCGGCGTTCATGGCAGGCTCTCGCACATATCGCACAAAGGTGCTCGTCCTCGATAAGACGAAGCTCAAGGAAACCGACCTGATCTTGACGATGCTCGACGAACGGGGGCGGCAGGTGCGTGCCGTGGCTAAGGGCGCACGTAAGCCTGGCGGTCGTCTTGCGGCCCGCTGCGAGCTCTTCTGCACCGTTGATATGCTGTTGGCGCATGGTCGCTCGCTCGACGTGGTTTCTCAGGCGGAGCTTATGGAGGCGCCGCTCGGTGCCGCTCCTGACTACGAGACGACCTGTGCCGCCAGCGCGATTGCCGAGGTTGCGCGCGTGTGCTCGTTTGAGGATGCCGAGGATCCATTTACCTTTGCCATCACACAGCGGGCGCTCACACTTGTCGGCAGCGGGCTCAACTCGGCACATATGGACCTGCTCGTGGCGGCCTTTGTCTTTAAACTGCTGTCGCACGTTGGTTACCGCCCCGATTTCTCGGCATGCGTCTCGTGCGGCGATCCCATGCTCTCGCATTTCTCGGCCCAGGCCGGCGGGCTTCTGTGCGGGTCGTGCGCCTCGAGCGTGCCCGGTGCCGAGTTGGTATCGGTCGGCGAGGTCGCATGGCTGCGCGCTCTGATGTCCATGACCTTCGATGCCCTTATGGACGAGCAGATCGATCCGCATACGGCAGCGTTTTTGCTGGGGCTTTCGCATGTTTGGGCCGCCACGCACACCGATCAGCGGCTCCGTGCGATGGAATTCATGTTGGGTCGGTGATGATGCGCAGGCGCGCGCCGCTTGTGGTAACATACCGACCTGTTGGTACCTCGACCTTGGATGTCCGCTCCACCGGCGGCTTCCCAGTCCGAGGCGAATAGAGTCGCCCACGGGCGACGCGAAACGAAAGGTGAAACAATGACTGTTTCCAAAGAGCGCAAGGCGGAGCTGACCGCCCAGTTCGGTAACTCCCCGGTCGATACCGGTAACCCCAAGGTTCAGGTCGCCATCCTGTCCGAGCGCATCAAGGAGCTGACCGAGCACATGAAGTCCCACCAGAAGGACTTCCACACCCGTCGTGGCCTGCTCATGCTCGTCGGTCGCCGTCGTCGTCTTCTCTCCTACATCAAGAAGAACGACATCGTCGAGTACCGTGAGCTCATCAAGGCTCTGGGCATCCGCGACAACATCCAGTA
>CAVCBD010000046.1:0-15996 GCA_963599935.1 Acutalibacteraceae bacterium
TGACGAAAATCGACGCGCTCCTCGGCCGCAAAGTAGAACACGGCCTTCTCGCCGCCAAACAGGTACTCGACGCCGACCGGCTTCATCTCGAGGTCGAG
Organism: Acutalibacteraceae bacterium; assembly: GCA_963599935.1. Lineage (GTDB taxonomy): Bacteria > Actinomycetota > Coriobacteriia > Coriobacteriales > Coriobacteriaceae > Collinsella. Next base: position 99 of record CAVCBD010000046.1, read on the forward strand.
CTCCTTGACCAGGCGGCGGAAGTCGACCATGGCCTCGTCACCCTGGATAGCCAGGTCGTCGGCAAGCTGCAGGTCGATGTCGCTCGCTACGCGCAACACGGGCTTGAGCGGCTGACCGATCTCGTCTTGCGGCACCTCGAAGGGATCGGCCGTGACCAGGCCGATCTCGGTTCCGCGCTCGGTAGAGCAAATTGCGTAATCGGCCTCGAGGATATCCAGATCCTGCGGGTCGAACCACAGGTCGCGCGAGGCGTAGGTAAACTTAACGGGTACGACTAACGGCATTTCAGTGCCTTCCTGATATCGAACAGCATGACCTCGATGGCCAGCTGGGGAGTAACGTTTCTGGCGATGTTGCGCTCGGCGGTCGCGACCGCCTCGAGCGCCTGGGTGGCACCCGCAACATTGGTCGCGGCGGCAAGCCGACCGATCGTGTCGCGCACATCCTCGTTCACCACGTCGGCTGCCTCGTCCTGAAGTGTCAGCAGCACGTCGCGCATGAGCGTCCGCGCGCTCGCCAGCGCTTCCATGATACCCGAACGCTCGCGCGCGTTGAGTTCGCGCTTGTTGCGGTCCTCAAGCTGCTTCAATGCTCCACGCGACAGGTAGTCGGCGTTTTGCTCGAGTACCTTTTCCTGCGTGGACTTGACCTCGGCAAGCGGCGCCTTGACGGCGACGATGAGCGACTTGGCGCGACTGAGCACGTCGGCCTCGTCGGCGGCAATGAGTGAGTCGATGGCACGGACCATCTGACGGCGGGCGTCCTGGCGCTCGGCGCTCTTAAGAAACTCGATGCCGCGTGTGGGGCTTCCCGCCACGGCGACCGCCATGCGGCAACGCGCAGGGTCCTGACCGGTGGCGCGGCTCACGGCCTGCGCGGCGACGGCGGGCGACACCAGCCGAAACGGCACGCACTGGCAGCGGCTCACGATGGTGGGCAGCATCACGTCTGCCGAGGTGCCCAGCAAGATGAACATAACGCCCTCGGGCGGCTCCTCGAGTGTCTTGAGTAGTGCGTTGGCGGTGTTGGCACGCAGTTGCTCGGCACGGTCGATGATGTAGACCTTGGCCTTGGCACGGATGGGCGCCAGTGGCACGTCATCGAGCAGCTCGCGGGTCTGGGCAATGAGGTAACCCGTGGCGCTCTCGGGCGTGTAATAGTGCACGTCGGGGTGCGTATGGCGGGCGACGCGCACGCAGCTATCGCATGAGCCGCAGCCATCCTGCTCGCACAGGAAGGCTTGGGCGAGCGCCCACGCGGCGTCGAGCTTGCCCGCGCCGGGCGCGCCCAAAAACAGGTAGGCGTGCGATGCGCGACCGCTAGCGACGGCATTGGTCAAAAAGTCGCGCACGCGCTCTTGGGTGTCGAGCTTGGCCAGCAGGCTTGCCTGAGCGGGGGCCATGTTACTCGGCCTCCTTGGCAAGCGCGGCGGCGACGGCTTCCTGCGGAATGTCGAGACCGTAAGCGCGAACCTGCTCGACCGTCTTCTCGAAGACTTCCTCGACGGTCGTAGTGGCGTCGATGAGCTTTACGCGGTCTGGCTCCTCGGCAGCAATTGCGCAAAAGCCCTGGTAGACACGCTCCTGGAATGCCATGCCTTTTGCCTCCATGCGATCTGCCGCACCACGGGCTGCCATGCGCAGCGCCGCCTGCTCGGGCGTGATGTGATAGACGAGTGTGAGCGCCGGGTGCGTACCCGCGACGGCCAGGTTGTTGGCGTCGCGCACTATCTGGCGATCGAGGCCATCGGCAAACGCCTGGTAGCAGGTCGTGGAATCGTAGAAGCGATCGCACAGGACCACCTTGCCGGCCGCAAGGGCGGGGGCTATGACCTCGTGCACCAACTGGGCGCGCGCCGCCTCGTAGAGCAGCAACTCGCAGGTGTCGCCCATCGCTGTATTGGCGGGGTCGAGCAGCAGAGCACGGATCTTTTCGCTGATGGCAGTACCACCCGGTTCGCGCAGGCTCACAACCTGGTGGCCAGCGAGCTCGAGCGCACGGGCAAGCAGGCGCGCCTGCGTAGATTTACCAGCGCCATCGACGCCCTCGAGCGTGATAAAGCTATGTTGAGCGGGCTCAAAAGCCATGGGCGCAGCCCCTTCCTACAAGGCGCGTAAATGCAGATATATCAACCAAGCCATGATACCCCAGTGCTCGGCACGTCCCAAATCCCACCTAGCCAATGGCTACTCAGGCGGCAGTTAGGGACGTTCCTAAACTGCCGGCCGAAAAGGAACGTCCTCAACTGCCGGCTTTTTGGGGTGCTGGGTATAATCGTCGTATTGCATTGAAATGTGGCGAAAGGAGTGGCAATGTCTCGGTATTGCGCCTCGTGCGGCAAGCTTCTTGCAGATGATGCCAAGTTCTGCACCTCGTGCGGTGCACCCGTTGAGCAAACAGCCGCGAGCGATAGCCAGCCCGCTTTTGAGCAGACCGGCTCCCTTGATACGCCGCAAGCCAAGGCGGACGACTCCCTCGCCTATAGCCCCGACCCCGCCGCAAGGACCGAGGCCGTCGAGACCACGCAGCGCATACCCGTCGCGAGCGGCTCGCCCCAACAGCAGCCGGTTCCCGCATACGTGCCCGCTTCGCCACAGACCCCCGCTCCCAAAAAGAGCGGCACCGGGCCGCTTATCGCCGTTATCGTTGTGCTGGTGGCGATCATCATCGCCCTGGTCATTTTCTTTGTGATCAAGCCTTTCGACAGCGCCGCCACGCAGACGACTGCCGAGGTAGCTAAGCTGCACCATGACGTCGACGACGATGACCTAAAGCCTCTCGGCGATCCCAACAGCCTGTACGACGATGATGACGATGACGACGAGGATGGCGGCGAAGCAACGCTCTCCGAGCAGAATCTCTACCGCCGACTGAGCGAATACTACGACTTGCTCGAAGACCTCGACAACTACGTCCGTGGCTGCGCGCAGAACTTCAACGGCAGCTATCTGGAAGAGGATCGAACCACCCGTCAAAATCTCGCCGACGTCGCCGAGCGCACGGAGGACACCATCGAGCAGTATTACGACATCGTCGAGGACCTGGACGTTCCGACGAGCTCCAAGAACTACAGCTCCTGGAAGGACATCATCGCCCTGTACGACGACCTGGATCACCGCATTGACGCAATCTGTGATGCCTGGGAGATCAGCCTGAAATACGCCAAGCCTGCGGACCACAAGAATGAGATCGTGGCGCCGCTGTCGCGCGACAACGTGGCGGGCACCAATGACAATAAGTATCGCCTAGACTTTGAGGAGCGCTATCCCGGCGCCAAACCCGTCGAAGTGAACTAGTCGCATGCGACGGTCTTAAACGACTAGTCATTCAAGAACGTCCCCAATGACTACGCAAAAAACGAGCGAGGATCATGGGACCCTCGCTCGTTTTTGTTTTGGGCTATGTTTCGGCTGCGCCGCTACTTGTCGGCGGCCGCCTTCTTGGTGGTCGTCTTTTTCGCGGCAGTCTTCTTGGCAGTCGACTTCTTGGCGGTCGAAGTCTTCTTGGCCGCCGTCGTCTTCTTCGCCGTGCTCGCCTTGGTCGTAGTCTTGCGGCCGCGGGCGGGTTTCTTCTCCTTGGTCGGGCAGTCCATGTTGACGCAGATACGCCACGGACCGCGCGCCGTGTTGACCACCACGATGGGGGCGCCGCACTCGGGGCAGGTCTCGCCCGTCGCCTCGAGCTTGCCGCGCGCCGGCAGCGGATAGCTCACGCCGCAGTCATCGTAGTTGGTGCAGCGGATAAAGCGCTTGCCGCTCTTTTCGCTCTTGTGCGCGATCAGGTCGCCATGGCGTCCTGCCTCGGCGCACACCTTGCACTCACCCACCTTAAGGTCGGGCTCGTAGTTGGTGGGGCACATGGGGTTCACGCAAATCTCGAAGGCCTTCTGGCGGAACGGCTGGCACTTAATGCGCGGCGCGCCGCACTCGGGGCACACGGCCGCCTCGCCCTCGAGCGGGCTGACCTTGACGCCGCTCGGCACCGGATAGGTCACGTCGCAGTCGGGCCAGCCCATGCAGCCGATAAAGCTGCCGCGGGTCTTGGCGCTCGTCTTCATAACCAGGTCCTTGCCGCACTTGGGGCAGGCGCCCACGCGCGCATCGGCCGTGACGGCGTCGCTGATGGCGTCGCCCAGCTCCTGCGTATGCTTGAGCAGCTCGTCGAGCACGCCGGCCAGCAGCGCACGCGAATGCGTCACGACATGCTCTTCGGTATCCTCGCCGCGCTCCACACGGGTCATGTCGCCGTCGAGCTCGCTGGTCATATCGGGGCTCGTGATGCGCGGGGCAAACTGCGTCAGCGCGTCGATGATGGCGATGCCCAGCTGGCTCGGCTCAACGGGATCGTTTTTGAGATAGCGCACGGCATACAGGCGCTCGATGATGCTCGCGCGCGTGGACTTGGTACCCAGGCCGCGCTTCTCCATCTCCTGCACGAGCTTGCCCTGGCTGTAGCGCGCGGGCGGCTCGGTCTGCTTGGCCTCGAGCTTAATGTCGAACACGTCGACCGTGTCGCCCTGCTCCAGCGGCGGCATCTGCTCGTCGCGCTTGAGTCCGTACGGGTACGCCTCGCGGAAACCCGGGGTCACGAGCACATCGCCCGAAGCCACGAACGGCTCACCGTTCACGTCGAGCTCGAGCTTGGTATTCTCGATGGCCGCGGGACCCATAAGCGTCGCCAGGAAGCGGCGGGCGATGAGGTCGTAGAGCTTGCGCTGGCCGCCATCGAGCGTGGACGGATCGCCTTCGCCCGTGGGGTAGATGGGCGGGTGGTCGGTGGTCTCGACTTTGCCGCGCGTGGGCTTCATGGGGCCGGCGAGTACCTTTTTGCACACGGGCGCCAGCGCCGGGTTGATCTTTGCCAGGTCGCTCACCACGGCGCCCAGATCGAGCGTCGCGGGGTACACGGTGTTGTCGACACGCGGATAGCTGATGAGGCCCGCCATGTAGAGGGACTCGGCGATGCGCATCGTACGCGCAGGCGAGATGCCCTCGGCCGCGGCGGCAGCCTGCAGCGAGGTCGTCGCGAACGGCGTGGGCGGCTGCTGCTTGCGGGAGCGCTTGGTCACCGCGGCGACGGTTGCCGTCGTAGCGCCGTCGACGTGGCCGTACGCTGTCTCGGCAGCATCCTTGTCGGTAAAACGTGCCGTCTTGTGCGCAATCTTAAAGCGGTCATCCTCGGCAGCACCCTGAGCGGCACCCATGCCGCGAATCTGCCAATAGTCCTCGGGCACAAACGCCATGCGCTCGCGCTCGCGCTCGACCACCAGGGCAAGCGTCGGCGTCTGCACGCGGCCGGCGGAGCGCACGTTGCCAAAGCCGCCAAACTTGGCGAGCGTCAGGTAGCGCGTGAGCACCGCACCCCAAATGAGGTCGATGTGCTGGCGGCTCTCGCCGGCGTCGGCCAGATTCTGGTCGAGCGAGACAAGATTATCGAAGGCCTGCGTAATCTCGGCCTTGGTAAACGAAGAATACTGGGCGCGGGCGACCGGCAAGTCGGGCGCAACCTCGCGCACCTTGTTGAGGGCGTCCGAACCGATCAGTTCGCCCTCGCGGTCGAAGTCCGTGGCGATAATGACGCTGTCGGACTTCTTGGCAAGGTTCTTGAGCGAGCGGATGAGCTCCTTCTCGGCCGGCAGCTTAATGACGGGCGCCCAGGTGAGGTAAGGCAGGCTCTCGAGCTTCCAGCCCTTGATGGAGATACCATCGGCAAGAAACGGCTTGCGCTTGGTGTCGTAGGGCGGACGTGCCAGGCCATCGGGCATATCGGCCGGCAGCATCTCGCCGTCCTCGGTGACCGAATACCAGCCCAGCTTTTTATCGAACAGCACGCTGTCGCAAAAATCGGGCGCAAGGATGTGACCGGCAAGGCCGATCGTCACGCACTCCTCGCCCTTCCACTCAAAACGGTAGATGGCGGTGTTGTACACCTTGTCTTTTTTGGGCTTGCCCGTGGACAGACGCTCGGCAATCTGACGCGCGGCGTCGTTTTTCTCGGCGATGATGAGCTTCAAAAGAGGCTCCTATCTCATGTCTCTGCGGCTACGCCCGCACATACGGCGGCCGACTTACGCCCTTGCTTGCTCGATCTGCCCGATGAGCCAATCGCACCAGGCATCCATGCCCTCGCCCTTGCGCGCACTCACGGCAAACCGCGGCGCCTGCGGATTGAGGTCATCGAGTGTCTTAGTATACCTATCCATGTCAAAATCGAAAGCCGGGGCAACATCGACCTTGTTGAGCAGCTGCGCGCCGGCGTGCTGGAAGATGCCCGGGTACTTGATGGGCTTGTCGTCGCCCTCGGGCACCGAGAGGATCATGATGGACAGGTTCTCGCCCAGGTCAAAGTCGACCGGGCAGACCAGGTTACCCACGTTTTCGATAAAGATAACGTCGATGTTGTCCAGGCCAACCGCCTGGTCGAAGGCGTCGACGGCCTCCATGATCATATTGCCCTCGAGGTGGCACAGGCCGCCCGTGTTGATCTGGATGGCGGGCATGCCGGCTTCCTTCATGGTAATGGCGTCGACATCCGAGGCGATATCGCCCTCGATAACGGCGCAGCGCAAGCCGGCCTTGTCGCGCAGGCGCTCGTTGGTGCCCAGGATCGTGGTGGTCTTACCCGAGCCGGGGCTCGACAGCACGTTGATCACGTAGGTGTTTGTCTCTGTGAATCGCTGACGCAGCTGATCTGCCAGGCGCTCATTGCGCGACAGGATCGGCGACGCGATATCAATCGTTTTCTCAGCCATACTCGGCACTCCTTACTTTTGCCCCTTTATACCCCATCACGAGATGGCTGGGCGGGCTAATCGTCGGGGGTTTCGATCTCGATACTTGCGATATCGAGCTCGCGGCCGTGCAGCAGGCGCACGTTGGCGCCGCCACACTGGGGGCAGCGACAATGGAAACGGTCGTGCTCAAAGACCTCGCCGCAGTCCAGGCACTCGCTTTGTGGATGGACCTCCTCCACGGCAAGCTCGCAGCCGCGCGTGAGCGGGTCCTCATCGCGAAACGTCTCCCACGCAAAGTCGAGTGCCTCGCGCACGACCTCGGTCATATCCCCGATACGAAGCGTTACCAAAACGGCGCGCGAGGCCCCCGCCCCACGCGCCGCGCGAATCACTGTATCGAGTATGCCGTTGACAATGCCAACCTCGTGCATACCGATTTACTCCTCGTCGTCCTCGTCGTCCGAGAACAGGTCCAGACGGCTCACGAACAGGCCCTCCTTGCCCTCGCGCGCGGTGATGACCACGCGAGCGATGGCGAGCGAAATCTCGTAGAGCGAGAGCAGGGCGCCATACATGAGACCCAGCGTAACGGGCGAGCCGTCGGGCGTAATCACAGCCGAACCCACGAGCAGGCCTACGTACACGTAGCGCCAGGCGCTGCGGAAGGCCGCATAGGACACGATGTGGAAAACGGACAGGTAGAAGATAATGAGCGGCAGCTCAAACGCCACACCAAAGCCGATCATAAAGAGCAGCTCCATGTTGACGTAGTTCTCCAGATCGGGCAACGCCGTAGCGACAGCCGAGGTCTCGCCGATGAGCCACTCAAAGCCCGCCGGGATGATGATGAAGTAGCAGAAGATGGCACCCAGGAAGAACAGCACCGTCGAGGCGAGCACCGTGGGCACAACCCACTTGCGCTCGTTGGGGCGCAGTGCCGGCAGGAAAAATGCCAGAATCTGCCAGATGATCATGGGCGTGCACATGACCACGGCCATCTTGATGGCAAGCGAGAAGCGCAGGCCAAAGCCGCCGAGCGTGGTGGTGATGTAGAACTTACCGTCCGGCACAAACGAGCGGATGGGATCCTCGAGGATATCGAGCACCACGGGCGTGGCAAAGTACAGCACGATGGCGGCGGCAAACACCGACACGACCACGATGGTCAGGCGGCGACGGAGCTCTCCCAGGTGATCGAAGAGCGGCATACGCGCAGGTCCGATAGGCATTACTCATCGCCTCCCTTCGGGGCATCGGCGGCAGCAGTCTCGGCAGCGTCCTCGGCCTCGAGCTCGCGAGCGAGCTGGTCGACGACAGCCTTGCGCTTGCGGGGACGGCGGGCGTAGAGGTCAGCCGTCGTGGGCTCTGCCGGCTCGGGCTCGGGCTCTGCAGCAGGCTCGGGCTCGACGGCAGTAGCAGGCTCTGTACCCTCGGCCTCATCAACAGCGCCTTCGCCCTCAGCAGCACCCTCGCTTGCGGCCTTCTCGGCAGCAAGACGGGCGCGACGCTCGGCAAAGGTCTCCTTCTTGGCGGGCGCTGCCGTCTCGGCGGCATCCTCGTCCGCATCGGAATCGTCGTCGGTCGCAGCAGTCTTCTTGGGCTTGACCGGGGCCGACGCGGCCTCGCTCACCGGATCGATAATCTCGGACTGAACAACGGCCGTCATCTTTTCCTGCGTCTCGCGGAACTGACGGATGGCACGGCCGATCGTGCGGCCCATCTGCGGGAGCTTATCCGGGCCAAACAGCAAAAAGCCGAAGACCACGATGATCGCGAGCTCACCCTCTCCAATACCAAACACACATACCTCCAAGGCTCGATGTGAGTCGAGCCCGCACCGCGCCATTCGGCCGGAACTCGTCTATTCATTCGGTCAAGTATAGCGCCCGGACGCCAAAACGTCCGAGCGCATCACAAACATATGCCAAACGGCACGCCCTTTTGGGGCAAAGATTATGCAGCGGTGATCGAAATCTCCTGGTCGACACCCAACAGCTGAACCACGCGCATCACCGGGGGCTGCACATTCGTGCAGCTAAAGCGCTTGCCGTGGTCAACCGCGTGGTGCGCGGCGCCCACGAGCACGCCAATGCCCGTCGAATCGATGTAGCTCACCTGGGCAAAATCGAGCTCAACGGCCTCGGTGGGCTGCTCGAGCGCCAGGTCGATGGCATTGCGCAGGCTATCGGCGTTAGAGATATCGATCTCGCCGGTTACCTTAATGGTGTAGAGCTCTGGCGTGGGGTTGGTTGAAATACCCAAATCCATGTATACGCTCCTTTACGTATCGAAAGTGCGGATAGTACTAGGCGCGGACTTGCGGGGCCCTACGCGTTAGGCGCGCTCGGCACGCGCAAGCTCGGCAGCGACGAGCTTGACAGCCAGCACCAGCACATCGAGCGCAGCCTCCAGGTCCTCGACCGTGGGATAGCTCGGCGCGATGCGGATGTTGGTGTCGCGCGGATCCTTGCCATAAGGCCAGGTGGCACCAGCCGGCGTGAGCTTGACGCCCAGGTCGGCACAAAGCGCGGCGACCTTCTGGGCCGAGCCCTCGGGGCCATCAAAACTCACAAAGTAGCCGCCATGGGGATGAGTCCAAGTGGCGCAACCCGTGTTACCCAAGCCCTCGGTGAGCTTGCGCTCAACGGCCTCAAAGCGCGGACGCAAAAACTCAGCATGCTTTTTCATGTGTTCCTTGACCGCCTCGAGGGTGGGAAGGAAACGCACGTGGCGCAGCTGGTTGAGCTTGTCGGCGCTGATCAGACCGGCCTTCAGGCGCTTGGAGAACTCGGCGATGACTGCAGGGCTTGCACCGATAAAGCCGATGCCGGCGCCCGGGAAGGTGATCTTGGACGTCGAGGCGAAGGCCACCACGCGGTCCTCGGTGCCCGCCGCGCGAGCGAGATCAAAGATGTTGGCGAGCTCGTCGGTCTCATCGTACAGGTCGTGCACGCAGTAGGCGTTATCCCAGAAGATGCGGAAATCGGGCGCGGCCGTGGGCATCTCGACCAGGCGGCGCACGGTGTCCTCGCTAAAGGTGATGCCCGTGGGGTTGGAATACTTGGGCACGCACCAGATACCCTTGATGGAATCGTCGGCGGCAACGAGGCGCTCGATCTCGTCCATGTCGGGACCGTTGCCGGTCATCGCGACGGGGATATTCTCGATGCCCAGGTCGGCGGTGATGCCAAAGTGGCGGTCGTATCCGGGAACAGGGCACAGGAACTTGACCTTCTTGCCGTCGTGCGCGGCCTCGTAGGCGTCCCAGGGCTCGCTGCCGCACGAACCGCAACGCCAGAACATGCCGGCGATGTCGTGCTCGATCAGCAGGCTCGACGAACCCAGCACGAGCGTCTGCTCGGCGGGGCAGCCCAAGAACTCCCCTGCCAACTTGCGTGCCGAGGGGATGCCCTCGAAGCAGCCATAGTTGGAGCAGTCGACGTTGCCGTCGTGCAGATCGGCGTCGGCGTTGAGGATATCGAGCATGGGGCGCGAGATGTCCACCTGGGCGGGCGACGGCTTGCCTCGGGCCATGTCGAGCGCCAGGCCCTTGGCCTTGACCTCGGCAACCTCGGCTTTGAGTGCCTCGATGGCGGCATCGAGTTCGGTGGTTTCCATCTTCTGGTAGATCGTCTGCATGGGGTGCGACCTTTCGCGAAGCGGTACGTTGCAGTTCGTCTAAGTATAGACCGCCACCGCCGCAACGTTATGAAGCCGTGATAGATTAAGTCCATTGCAATGAATTACGACATCGCCGCATACGCCCGTCGGGCTGCGCGGCTCGCCCAAGGAGGCAATATGGAATACGGTTCGTTTCAGGCCGAGGAGTTCGGCGACCTGCAACGCCTGGTCGATGGACTGTTTTACGACCGCCACGCCATCGACCGCTTGGACCTGATTGTGCAGGCCGAGATCTTGGATCTGGCACCCGACCTTATGGAGATCGTCAACCTGCTGCCGCCCGGCTACTACGACCGCCAGTCACTTTGCGACCAGCTCAACTCGGCCTTAGCCGCCCACGGCTGGGGCGCCATCTACGGAACGGTGGAATAAGCCCAATGACTAAAACGCCGCCTGTGATGGTGTTCACAAGCGGCGTTTTTAATGTCTTTACTCGTCTTTGGGCTCGGGGTGTTTGCAGACCACACTCATGTAGATCATTCCGAGGACGGCAGCGGTGACCGAACCGGCAAGGATGGCGGCTTTGGCAGCCAGAACCTCGAACTGCGCCGTCGGGAAGGCGAGACCGCTGATAAGAATCGACATGGTAAAGCCGATACCGCCCAGAATGCCCACGCCGGCGATCATATGCCAGTCAACATTGCGCGGCAGCTCGCATGCCTTAAGCTTGACCAGCGCGAACGTCATACCAAAGATGCCAATCGGCTTGCCCAGCAGCATGCCAAAGTACACACCGAGCGTCACCGGATCGGTGAGCAGCGTGCTCATGTCCACGCCCACCAAACGAACCTGCGCGTTGACAAATGCAAAGATCGGCAGGATCACAAAGTTGACCGGCGTGGAGATCAGGCGCTCCATGCGGATGAGCGGCGGGGTCACGCGGTGCATGACACGCTCGACCTTGGTGGTCGAAACGGTAAAGTCGTGCTGACCCAGGATGTGCGCCTCGTCGTCGTAGCGGTCGTCGAGCAGCGGCAGGCACTCGCCCAGCCAATCGGTCAGGCTATCGAGCTTGACGCCGCACTTGGCCGGGATGGTAAAGGCCAGGATGACGCCGGCGAGCGTGGCATGTACACCGCTCTTGAACATGCAGAACCACAGCACAAGGCCCAGCACCGAATACGGGGCGAGACGATAGTGCTGTGTCTTGTTGAGCCACACGAGTGCGCAGGTCACAACCGCTGCGGCGCCCAACCAAAACGGATTGGGGCTCTGACCGTAGAAGATGGCGATGGCGGCGATGGAGATAAGGTCGTCGGCGATGGCAAGCGTCGAGAAGAACACGCGCACGCCGTTGGGCACGCGATTGCCCAAAAGCGACAGCACGCCCAGTGCAAAGGCGATATCGGTTGCCATGGGGATGGCCCAACCGTTACGAGCGCCGGCATGGTTAAAGATGAGGTAGATGCACGCGGGAACGACGACGCCGCCCACGGCCGCCAGCATGGGAAGCATGGCCTGGCGCGGGTTCTTGAGCTCGCCGACCGTCATCTCGTACTTAAGCTCGATGCCCACCAGCAAAAAGAAGATCGCCATGAGGAAGTCGTTGACGAAAAGCTCAACGGTGAGACCGGCCGTGAAATGCCCCAGACCCACGTACAGCGGGGTCTCCAAAAAGTGATGGATGGCCTCGTAGGCATCGGTGTTGGCGCAGATAACGGCGGCGATGGCGGCGAAGACCATGACGGCGGCGGAAATCGTGCCGTTCTCGGCAATGCGCTCCCAGATGTCGTGACGCTCAAAACGCTTGCGCTCACGGACGTTGAACAGTTGCTCGGGTGCTGCCATGGGCGGCTCCTTTCACGGGAAGGCTCCCGTCTTAAAAAAGCACGGCCCGCCCAAGTGGCGGCGCCGCGCTCCAACGTATTACGCTTGCATCTAGCCTACCCTGCGCGACAAGCGCGCAAACTCGGCCGAAAAGCGGAACCACAGGTTGAACATTATTTGCTCAACGGCACGGGCGCGCCTGTCCAAGAGACAACGTGGCGCGTGCACAAAAAACGACCGGAGCGCGGAGCGTCCGCGATCCGGTCGTCGGTGTTAGGTCAAAAGAACCTAGCAGGCGGCCATGATGGGGGCAGCGACCTGCTTCTTACGGGAGAGGACGCCCGGCATCCAAACGCCGTCGTGCTCGTCGGCAATGCCCAGGCCCTTCTGAGCAGCCTCGGTCTCGCCCTCGAGCAGGACCTGCGAGCCCTCCTCCATGATGTCGGTGATGCACAGGACGATGCCGTCGGCACCCTTCTCGGCGGCATAGGCGCGCATGGCCTCGCGGATCTCGTCGATCATGCCGAGCGCACGGGTCTTGTCGACGGTCTCATACTGGCCGATGAGCAGCTTCTTGCCGGCGGGCTCGAACATCTTGATGTCGTTGCCGACCATCTCGGCTGCGGTGAAGGAGCCGGACGGACGGGTGAGGAAGACCTCCATACCAAACTTGACCGGGTCGACGCCCACCTGCTCGCCGAGCTTGGCAGCGACGGCGCGGTCGACATCGGTGGTGGTGGGGCTCTTGAGCATGAGCGTGTCAGTCATCATGGCCGAGAGCAGCAGCTTGGCCTGGACGTCAGAAAGCTCAACGCCGAGCACACCGGCGAGCTTGGTGACGATGGTGCAGCTGGAGCCCCAGGGCAGGCAGATGTAGTGCAGCGGGCCGGCGGTCTCGAAGTCGCCGATGCGGTGATGGTCGACAACGCCAAAGACCGTAGCGTCCTTAAGGCCGGCGACGGACTGGGCAGACTCGTTGTGATCGGTGAGGACGACGAGCTGACCGGCCTCGACGGACTCGATCACGCGGGGCTCGGCGATGCCGGCGTCGGCGAGCAGCTTGGCGGACTCGGCCGGAAGCTGGCCCAGAGCGCAGGCCTCGTAGGTGTTGCCGGCATACTCAACCTGGTTGAGCAGCTGGGACAGGACGACGGCGCTCATGATGGCGTCGTTATCGGGGTTCTGGTGACCAAAGACAAGAACGTTTGCCATGGGTTTCCTCCACTTGATATGTGTACTTGGACGTAGCTATGGTAGCACGCTGGCGCCGAGCCTTCGCAGACAGAAGGGCCGCGGCGCAATTTGGGGCAAGCCTGGGGGCCAAGTCTGTCACCTTTGCACCATGTTGGTGCAAAGTAACCTGACCCCCTTACACCAGCTATTTACCGGCGGCGCGCAGGGCTACGTAGGCGGCACCGATGATACCGGCGTCGTTGCCGAGCGAGGCGACCTCGATGGGCGTCTCGCGCGAGACGGAAAACGCGTACTGCTTAAAGTGCTCGCGCACGGCGTCGAGGTAGACATCGGCCGAGGCGGAGGCGCCGCCGCCGATGAGGAACATCTCGGGGTCGACCACGTTGGCGATAAGCGCCAGGGCACGGCCGAGGTAGTCGGCCATGGTATCGGCCGCCGCAAGCGCGAGCTTATCGCCCTCGCGGCAGGCCTGGAACACGTCCTTGGAGTCAGATGGCCCGGTGAGTTCGATGGGCTCGACGCCCGCGGCCTTGCACTCGGCCAGATAGTTGCTCACCACGCCGGTGGCGCTGGAATACTGCTCCAGGTGGCCATGGCCGCCGCAGCCGCAGGTACGCTCCTCGTCGGGATTCAGGCACATGTGGCCGATCTCGCCGCCGGCGCCCACAACGCCCGACACCACGTCGCCGTTAACGATAACGCCACCGCCCACGCCAGTGCCGATGGTGACCATCACGACGTTCTGCACGCCCTTGGCAGAGCCGAGCCAGGCCTCGCCCATGGCAGCGGCGTTGGCATCGTTCTCGTATTTAACAACCGCGTCGGGGCAGTGCTCCTGAATGGCGACTCTTAGCTCGGGCAGGTTAATGGCAATGTTGGCCTTGACCTTGGCATCGCCCGATGCCGGGATGGGGCACGGAACGGCCAGGCCAATACCCGCCACAAAGGCGCGCGGAATCTGGGCCTTGGCGACCACCTGGTCGATAGCCTCGGTCACCGCGGCAAAGCCCGCGGCGTCAACGATAGGCGGCGTGGGCACGCTGGCCTTGGCCAGCAGGTTACCATCCTCGTCGAACAGGCCCTCCTTAACCGAAGTGCCGCCGACGTCGATGCCGATGTAATACTGCTTAGGTTCCATGGGAGCCCGCCTTTCTCGTTTAAACATTGCCTGTATGGTACCGCTCCCAAGGCAAAAACCTGCCAAAAAGGGACAGGTTTGTTTTGGCAGGTTTTATCTGTGAAAACGCAGGGCATGGTATTTGGTTCGTTGGGCGGTAAAACGGCTCAACCCCATCCTCGAGCCGATCATTTTGCTCAATACCACATTATTCGAGTTCACACTCATTTGGAGCGCTCTAGTTTTTAAAGAGAAGCGTTTTTTGATTATATCTTTCTCGAACTTTTCAAAAACGCAATAGGGATGCTTAGGTGTTGACTAGACTTTCTTTTATACTCAATCAAGCCGGAAAGGAGGTTCCATGATTCCCAAATACGAGGCGATAGCTGCAGATATCCGTCGAAGCATCGAGGACGGCGCCCTTAAGCCGGGCGATAAGTTGCCCACCGTCGTTGAGTTCTGCGAGCTCTATAGCGTTTCCAAAATCACCGTCAAGCGAGCTATCGAGCAGATCACCGAGGAGGGCCTTGTCACCAGCCGGCGCGGGTCGGGTGCCTACGTTAAGGACACGGCGGGACTTCCCGGCCAGGCGTTTTTCCAGGGCAAAAACGACCGTGCCCAGGGTTTTTCGTACGAGCATCGCGGGGAGAAGGTGACCTCGGTGGTCTACGATTTCTCGATTGTTAATCCACCGGCGGACGTCGCTGCCCAGCTGGGAATTGCCGAGGATGACTTTGCCTATCACATCGTGCGCGTGCGCCAGGTCGACGAGAAGCCCATCGTTATCGAGTACACCTACATGCCCCTCGAGCTGATTCCGGGCCTTAAAAAGAAAGACCTGTATGGATCGGTCTACAGCTTCATCCGCGAGCAATGCGGGCTGAAGATTTCGAGCTTCCACCGCACCATTCGCGCCGTAGCGGCAACCGAGGAAGAGGCTGAGCGCCTGGACACCAAACCCGGCTCTCCCCTGCTCGAGCTCAACCAGATTGGCTTTTTGGATAGCGGCACCGCCTTTGAGCATTCGATCTCGCGCAACGTTGGTGACCGCTTTGAGCTGCACAACGTAACGTTGGCATAGTTTTGTAGTCATGCGGGCGCTCGTTACGGCTCGTTTAGAGTGGGCGGCCGCGCAACACCATGGGAGTATGAACATGTCCGATTTGATTAAACTCACGCCGATCTTCCACGAGAAGATCTGGGGCGGCCGCCAGCTGGAGACCGTGTTTGGCTACGACATTCCCGAGGGTCCCATCGGTGAGTGCTGGGCCATCTCGGCACACCCCAACGGCGACTGCCAGATTGCGGAGGGCCCGTATGCAGGCCACACGCTTTCGTGGCTGTGGGCCGAGCACCGCGAGCTCTTTGGCAACTGCGAGGGCAAGGAGTTCCCGCTGCTCATTAA
>CAVCBD010000047.1:0-15860 GCA_963599935.1 Acutalibacteraceae bacterium
CAATGGTATACGGATGCGCCATCGACGTCTTCAATTAAGAAGATATCAGTGCGGAGTGTTCTGAAAACCAAGCCGGCCCCCGCCTGCGGTGACGCTGCTACGAGCGGCCTGCGATGGGGCCGTTGTCGGTTGGGACTGCTGGGCTGATGTGGGGGCACGTGGCTGTTGCGGGCCCTGGTCCCGGCGGCGGCCTCGGCGCTTTGCGCCTGCCGCCTTGGGGGACTGTGGGGCGCGGCCGGCAGCTGCGGCGCGTTGCGCCTGCTGCCTGGGGTGACTGCGGGGCCGTGACGGCAGCCGCGGCGCTGTCGCGCCTGCTGCCTGGGGCGACTTTGGGGTTGGGGTGAATCGGGGTCTAATACTTTGCCGAGAAGTGAACGACCTTATTTGGGCCCCCGAAGCATTGGCATATTTTGACCGCTATTTCCTGCGGTTTTGCAGCGCGAATCCTGCGGTTTTCTGGTCTAAAGGTCTGGATACTCCGGGGCTTCGTTTTTACTCGTTCACTTCTCGGGAAAGTATTAGAGCTCAGCTGATAGAGGTACCGCTCTGGCGTCGATGCCCCGCGTCTTCTTCGCTTGATTGGGGAAAACAGCCTCGCTTAAGCAATTGCGAGCCCGCCCAGACGTATCTGCGGGGTTGTCTGCACAATTCGCGGTATTATGTTGCGGAGTTTTGAAAGGAGCCGCTGGTGGTCACGACGACGTTTGCCTCGCCTTTGGGCGAAATCTTGCTTGCCGCTGATGGCCGCGGTCTGACGGGGCTTTGGTTTGAGGGGCAGGAACATTTTGGCTCCACGCTTCTCCGGGAAGACTCCGAACATGTTGAAGGCGCCGACGCGGTTTCCGGTATTGGCGGCATGTCGTCGGTGAGTCCGGCAAATGGCGCGGCTTCTTCGGTGCTTGAGCGTTCTTGGGCGTGGCTGAATGCTTATTTTGCGGGGCAGGAGCCTCGGTTTACGCCGCCGTTGCATATGATTGGTACGGCGTTTCAGCGCGAGGTTTGGTTTGAGCTGCTTTCTATCCCGCGTGGCGAGGTCGCTACGTATGGTGAGATCGCCCAGCGTGTTGCGGCTCGACATCGTGTGCCGGGAAACGAGGCTCCTGTTGTGTCCCCACGTGCCGTGGGGGCTGCGGTTGCACGCAATCCCATTTCGATTATCGTGCCGTGCCATCGCGTGGTTGCCGCCGACGGCTCGCTTAACGGATATGCCGGCGGGCTTGATCGCAAGGAGTGGCTGCTTCGGCTTGAGGGCGCGTACGAGGAATAACGTTCGAGCACTTTGCATAGCCAAGACGCCGTTTCCGGTTGAGACCACCTGCTTGGACATCCATCTACGCCCGCTTTTGCAGGGCGTAGATCGACTTATCCATGTTGAACAGGTAAGCCACGACGCAGACAATAAAGAACTTCGGCAAGTCGCCAAAGCCGAAGACTTCGCAGCCAATAAGGATCGGCGCGAGCAGCGTATTGGTGGCGCTGCCAAAGACGGCGGCGTATCCCAGCGCGGCGCAAAGCGCGATGGGCATGCCGAGTTGAGCCTCGTTATGGCGACATCTGGGTAACAGAAAGGCCCGCGTTCCTCAGAGGCAAGATAGGCAATTCTGCTTCTGAGGTAGATCTCAATTCTGTCGACCGCATCAAACATTAACTGCCGGAGGGCTCGGTCAAATTCATACGTGTAGATGATGGTTTCGAATGTTGTGCCTTCGCGAAAGATGGTAATCCCGGACTTGCATTTGGTTTTGCAGGGAAACCAGTAGGCCGACAGTTTGTAGTGGCCGACTTCGACCAAAGCTCGCTCGAGTTCGTTTTGATCAGAGCACTTAAGACCCTTGTTTTCTGTCAATAGTGCTATCTGTTCGTTGATGGATATCCGCGACTTCCGGTATTTCATTTAAGCCTCTTGATAGAAAAAGGGCTGGAGTTGCGCATCGTTGAGAGGCTTTCCAGCTTTAGCAAAACAAACTTATAAGATGCGACGGGCCACGTCAGGATAATTACCGGACGGCCTAGGTGGCGGCTGGTTGACTGGCTTAAAACCTAGCGCGTGAAATGACGCTCCATGCTATTCGGCGCGCTTGATAGGATGACGAACCACAGTCTTAAGTTTCTCCGGTGCACTTTTGCGTGGATCGGAGAGATAGATTTCGTGATGGAAACGGGTGTCTGAGAAGTCGGGGACATAGCCCTGCTTGGTCGTGTATTCATTCATAGCGTTTACGGTCGCCGGTTCGTTGTCGTAGGGCCCGGTGTGCATGCATTGAACGCAGAGACCCTCGTCAACTTTAAGCAGCTCGACGGCAGAAAAGTCCAGTTTCTTTTTGGTCGTGGCTTCCGCGACTGCCCAGTCAAAGTCATCTCGGGTGACGAAATCGGGCAGGCGAATGCACGAGATAAAGTTGAAATCGTCCTTGCGTACATAATCGATGTCGCCGCTCGGGGAGTCTTGCCACCAGAAACCCTCGAGCGGCGGTACCACAAAGTCGAAATAGCCCTCGATACTCCTTGAGCCTTTCTTCGACATCTTGACGGTATAGGCGATGCCGTAAAGTAGCGGCAAGGCGTTTTGATACTCGCCACCTTCGGTATTTGGGTCGCCCTTTCCGCGAACGGCAACGTAGCTCATAGGCGGGACAGTTACGATACTCGGCTTGCTTGCAGGTTTGTAGAGCTCCTTGCATTCTTTCTTAAAGTCGAACGCCATGTTGGCCGCCTTTCTGCGTATTGGCCTGCTTAGATAACGGAATCATATCATAGAAACGAACAGCTGTTCGAATGATTCGGCTGACAGATAGAGATGCGTGCGTTGTGTTTGGCGGTCGGCCTGACCCCGTCGATGATTTCTCTGCCTCCCGGCGCTTGCCTGCGCTCCCCGTTTCCCCATATAAAACCTGCCAAAATGAACCTGTCCCTTTTTGGTTGGCGTGAAATGGGTAATACTAAAGAGTTATCCGACCAGATGGGAACCGATCGATGGCCTATATCGAATTCAAAGACGTCATCAAAGCATACGGCGAGGGCGATGCCCGCATCCATGCGCTCGACGGCGCGAGCTTTACCGTTGAGCGCGGTGAGCTCGCCATTATCCTGGGCGCCTCGGGTGCCGGCAAGACCACGGCGCTCAACATCCTGGGCGGT
Source organism: Acutalibacteraceae bacterium (assembly GCA_963599935.1). Taxonomy (GTDB): domain Bacteria; phylum Actinomycetota; class Coriobacteriia; order Coriobacteriales; family Coriobacteriaceae; genus Collinsella. The sequence goes on from CAVCBD010000047.1 coordinate 3,139, forward strand.
ATGGACACGGTAACTTCCGGCACCGTGACGGTGGACGGGCGTGACGTGAGCGCTGCCAACGAGGCGCAGCTCGTGGAATACCGCCGCGCCGACGTCGGCTTTGTTTTCCAGTTCTACAATCTGGTCCCCAACCTGACGGCGCTCGAAAACGTCGAGCTCGCGGCGCAAATCTGCCCCGATTCGCTCGATGCCGAGCAAACGCTTCGCCAGGTTGGCCTGGGCGAGCGCCTGGGCAACTTTCCGGCACAGCTTTCGGGCGGCGAGCAGCAGCGCGTGTCCATCGCCCGCGCACTGGCAAAGAACCCCAAGCTGCTCCTGTGCGACGAGCCCACGGGCGCGCTCGACTATAAAACCGGCAAGCAGATCTTGCAGCTGCTGCAGGATACCTGCCGCAAGCAGGGCATTACGGTCATCATCATCACGCACAACTCCGCGCTGGCGCCCATGGCCGATCGCCTGATCCGCTTTAAGAGTGGTCGCGTGGAGAGCGAGACGGTCCAGCAAAATCCCGTGCCGATCGAGACGATCGAGTGGTAGCGCCCATGGACCAGGACCGCCAAAACAGCCAAAACCACGATGCGGAGCACGCGGGCCGCGACCGGGAGTTCGCGACCTACCGCACCGCCCAAAGTTCAAACGATATGGTGCCGACGGTTTTTCGCCGCGGCATCCACCGCACAATCCGCGGCAGTCTTAAGCGCTTCTTATCTATCGTGGTCATCACCGCGCTTGGCGTGAGCGTGATGTGCGGTCTTAAGGCAGGCTGCGAAGATTTGCGCGATTCGGTCGACGCCTATTTTGACCAGCAGAATGTCTATGACATTAACGTGCAGTCGACCTATGGCCTTACGCGCGACGATCTTGCGGTTATCCAAGAGGTCGACGGCGTCGAGACGGCCGAGGGTATCTACACCGAGACCGCCTACACCGCCGTGGGTACAGCGCGCGAGCGCGTGGTCGTGCAAAGTCTCTCCAAGGAGAACATCGATCAGCCGGTGCTCGTGAACGGCGATTTGCCCGAGAGCGCCGATGAGGTCGCGGTGACTTCGAAGTTCCTGAAGGCTTCGGGTAAAAAGCTCGGCGATACGGTGAGTTTTGCCGCCAATGACGCGAACTCGTCCAACCAAAGCGCCAAGGATCAGTTTGCCGCGGGCGATTACACCATTACGGCCGAGGTCCTCGATCCCACTGATGTGAGCTCCGACTCGACAGTCAACGCCTTTCGCGCTGCTTCCGCGGCGGACTATAAGTTCTATGTGAGCGAGGATGCCGCGACGTCTTCTTCCTACTCCTCGGTCCACGTGATCGTCGAGGGAGCCAAGAGCCTCAACTCCTATTCGGATGCCTACACGACAAAGATCAACGAGGTCAAGGGCAATATCGAGAAGATCCGCGAGGAGCGTGAGAAGGCACGTGCTCAGGAGTTGACGGTTGACACGCCGGCAAGCTTAGATGCGGCCGAACGCCAGGCGAATATGCTCTTTGGGATTGAACAGGGCAACATCGACCGTATGGCCGAGGGCAGCGAGGAGCGCGTCCAGGCTCAGGCCGAGTTGGACCAGCGCCGCGCCGCCGCCAACCAACAATTCGCCGATGCCCGCGCCGAGCTTTCCGATTTGGGCGAATGCACCTGGTACATCCAGGACCGCGGTAACATCGCAAGCTACTCGAGCGTCGAGAGCGACAGCTCTTCGATCGAGGCCATCGCCACGGTTTTCCCATTCATCTTCTTTATCGTCGCCGTGCTCATCAGCCTTACCACCGCCACGCGCATGGTCGAGGAGGAGCGCACGCTCATCGGCCTGTATAAGGCGCTCGGTTATTCGCGCGGGCGCATCCTGTCCAAATACGTGGACTATGCGCTGTGGGCTTGTCTGATCGGCGGCGTGCTCGGCAACATCATCGGCTTTGTGGGCCTGCCGCTGTTCCTGTTTACGGTGTTCGACGACATGTACTCGCTGCCCCAGATGCTGCTTTCGTACGACATCGTGTCGTCGCTCGTGTCGGTGGCGCTGTTTGCCGTGGGCGTGGTGGGCGCCACGATTGTCGCCTGCCGCCACGAGATGGCCGAGACCCCAGCCTCACTCATGCGCCCCAAGGCTCCGCGCGCCGGCTCGCGTATCTTGCTCGAGCGCATCGGCTTTATCTGGCACCGCATGGGCTTTTTGAACAAGGTGGCAGCGCGTAACCTGTTCCGCTACAAAAAGCGTGCCTTTATGACCATCTTCGGTATCGCCGGCTGCACGGCGCTCGTGATCTGCGGCATGGGCATCCGCGATACGTCGGTGGCGCTTTCGCCCAAACAGTACGGGCATATCACGCGCTACGACCTGCTGGCGGTCGCCAATCCCGACGATTTTTCGCAGACGTGCGCGGCATTGGATGAGCGCAGCGCGGCCAATGATTCCAACGTGACCGTGACTTCGACGCTGCCGATTATGACCGACAACGTCACCTTTACATTCGGCGGAAAGAGCGAGACCGTGCAGCTGATCGTGGTGCCCGATGACCGCACGGGTGACTTGGGCGATTACGTGCGCCTGGAGGATGAGTCCAAAGAACCGCTGTCTTTGCGTGACGGAGACGTGTATCTGAGCAAAAGTTCACAGCTGGTGCTGGGGATTCAGCCGGGCGATACGGCTCACGTCCAGGATTCGTCGCTCAATGTTGCCAAGGTCAAAGTCAGCGACATTTCGCTTAACTATCTGGGCAACACGCTTTACATGACGCAGGGCACCTATGAACGTGCGTTCGGTCGAAGCGCACGCCTCAACGGCATCTTTGTGCTGCTTAAGGGTTCGTCGGCCGACCAGATTGCGTTTAGCAAGAAAATTAAGAGCGACGGTTGGCTCACCATCTCGAGCACGGCCGAACATTGGCAGAACTACGAGGCGAACTTTACGATTATCAATTCTGTCGTGGTGCTCGTGACCTTTATGGCAGCGTGCCTATCGTTTGTGGTGGTGTTTACGCTGTCCAACACGAATATCTCCGAGCGCGAGCGCGAGCTGGCGACCATTAAGGTGCTGGGCTTCCGTCGCGGCGAGGTGCACCACTACGTCAACAAGGAGACGTTGATCCTCACGGCGATTGGCACCGTACTGGGCGTGCCACTGGGTGGCCTGCTTGCCGAGAGCTTTACCTACATTTTGCAGATGCCGTCGCTGTACTTTGACGTCGAGGTCGAGCCGCTGAGCTATGTGCTTGCCGTGGTGCTTTCCTTTGGCTTTACGTTTATCGTCAACCTCGCCACCAATCGTACCCTCAACAAGATCGACATGGTCGGCGCCCTCAAGAGTGCCGAGTAGCCTGCAAAAAAGGGACAGGTTTATTTTGGCAGGTTTTACCTGGCCAAACGCCGGGCACCTACGGGCGACCCGGCGTTTGCCCCGTTTTTGCTGGGGATGTCTGTCGTTCAGTGCTCTTACTGGCCAATCCAGTGTTGCGCACAGCTCTTAATGTCCTCGGTAAAACCGTCAAGGTCGTCAAGGGTGATCACGCTGTCGATAAGCAAATTGGCTATCTCGCGGTGCATTGTGCTGCGGCGAATGTCGTTTGCAATTACGCCTGAGGACAGCTTGTCTCTATTGAGGCGCTCTTCCAGTGCCCAAAATCTACTGGACGCTTCGCTGTCGCCGTTCAGCATCTCAACGTACTGGCCGATGAGCTTTTCCATATAACGTTCTTGCCATTGGGGAAGCATTTTCTTAAACAGCTTCCAGTCGCTTTCGGCTACGTCGCGCATATGTCCTCCGCTCGTCAAACGGGCTTTCCATTTGCCTTTCATTCTATTTGGTTTTCGCTCGCAGGCATGGATGAGAGGCTCTCTTCAGCCTTCGAGATTGAGCTTGAATGGGTCGTATGCCACAAAACGGGCCTATCTACTACGTTTAATTGGATACCCTCAACCATGCCGGGAAAACGAAAAATAAAACCGCAGGTAGAAGGCCTGTCGATTTTCGAAAAAGGCGGTCATGGTTGGCCCCATCGAGTTAAACGTAGTAGATTGCCCCTTTTCGTGGCGGACCATCAAACGAACGCCGACGCTTGTGCTGTAGCCGCTCCGACCATTCGTAAGTTGCGGTGGAATAGTTCCTAAACTCGACTACTCAAGGCTAAAACCGGAGCTATATCACCGCAACTTAGGGGGATGGGCGGGGGAGTACTAGTTGGGTGCTGCTGTCGGGCTGGGATGGTTTAGGCTCGCTCGCGATGCTTCCATTGTTTGCGGCACCAGCGCATGAGTGCTTTTACGACCGGGATGGTGATGAGGATTACCCAGGCGGGATGGGGTTGTTCCAGGCAGAGCCACATGTAGAGGAACCATGCCTCGGCACTGACTGAATAGACGACATCGATCAGCTTAGATAAGTGGCGTTGGTCGATAAAGTCGCCAAATGCGTAGTAGACGGGAATCAAAAAGACGAGGAAGAGTCCCGCAGCCCATGTGCCGTAGACAATGCCGAGCACCAGATAGGCGAGGGCGACAAGCGCGGGGAAGGGGAATTTGTTCCATGTACGTCCGACCTTGGTGTGGAAATGCTTGCCATGATGGTCGAGCTTGTCGTGTGCTTCCTTCCAGCTGGAGAACGTCTCGCCGTCGATGGTGACGGTGCCGTCGTCATTGGTATGCACGCTATGTCCATCGTCCTCAAGCGTATCGACATGCACGCCGTCCGGCCCCACATGCACCTCTTCGCCCTTGCGCTCGTTGGTCACATGGATGCCGTTCCAGCCAACATGGACTTCCTCGCCTTTATTGGGATCAATGACGTGGATGCCGCGCGCGAGGGAAATATCGACAAGTGGTTTGTCGCCGCAATCGGCGTGCTCGGCAGAATCTTCGGCCTCTTTAACCTCATTCACCGTTTCGGTGCTGCCGTCCTCTGAGCTATCGGCATCGCTAGCCGCTTCCCCATACAACAACTCATCCAGTGACACGCCATACAGCGCGGCGAGCGCAATAAGGTTATCGGTATCGGGCGAGGATTCGCTGCGCTCCCATTTACTGACAGCCTGACGACTCACGCCCAGCTGTGCGGCAAGCGCCTCCTGAGAAAGCCCGGCAGCCTTGCGGCGATCAACGAGCCGCTGCGCCATCGCAAGATCCATGGTGGTTCCTTTCGTTTGATGGTCGAATCGAATGAGCCGAGTATGCCGAGAACAACCGGTAGCGACCACCATTTCTAGTTAGAATCTGCTCCAACCCTACCGCAACTACCGGTAGCAACCCCTAACGACCAGCCATTTCAGGACAAATGTCAGCGCAAGTAGCAGCCAAGAGCCCCACTCAGTAAGTTGCGGTGGAATAGTTTCTAGATTCAGCCATTTGCGGGCTAAGCGGGAACTATTCCACCGCAACTTAATTTCAGACCAGGCATCCGCAGCAAGAAGACGAATAGCCCCGGCGAGTATGTAAACGCAGGGCCCTCCGACCCCGCCCGACGTATTTCGATTGGCGACCTTTGACGGAGTCAAGGGAGGAGCCAAATCGAAATACGTCGGGCGGGGTCGGAGGGCCCGATGGGATGGATTTCGGCCGAGGCTATTCGTCGCCGAAGCTGATGCCCAACGCCTTGGCCTCGCGCACCAGATCGCTCTGGGGGTCGACATACTTGAGCTTGCCGGCGACCTCCTCGAGCGGCATGTGGCACATCTTGCCGTCGCGCAGGGCGATCATGTAGCCAAACTCGCCACGCAGGCAGCCCAGCGCCGCCTCGACGCCACACTGGGTCGCAAAGATGCGGTCCTGGGCGTCGGGCTGCCCGCCGCGCTGCGTGTGGCCGGGGATGGCGACGCGGGTCTCGCGACCGGTCTTGGCCTCGATCTCCTTGGCGATGTCGTAGACGATCGACGGGCTCGTGCGCTCGGCGAGCTTCTTCTTGTACTCCTTCTTGGACAGCGCTGCGTCCTCCTTGGAGATGGCACCCTCGGCGACGGCCACGATGGTAAAGCGGCTGCCGGTCTCCATGCGATGCTCGATGGTCTTGATGACGTTGTCCATGTCGTAGGGGATCTCGGGAATCAGGATAACGTCCGCGCCGCCCGCGACGCCGGCGTACAGCGGGATCCAGCCAACCTTGTGCCCCATGATCTCGATGACGAACACGCGCCCATGGCTCGAAGCGGTGGTGTGAATGTCGTCGATGCACTTGGTGGCGACGTCGATGGCGCTCGTAAAGCCAAAGGTCATCTCGGTGCCCCAGGTGTCGTTATCGATGGTCTTGGGCAGGGCGATAACGTTGAGGCCCTCTTCGCGCAGGCGGTTGGCAGTCTTGGTGGAGCCGTTGCCGCCCAGCATAAACAGGCAGTCGAGCTGCAGCTTGTGATAGGTGTGGACCATCGCGGGCACCTTCTCGACGCCGTCGGCCTCGGGAGTGTCCAGACGCTTGAACGGCGTGCGGCTCGTGCCCAGGATGGTGCCGCCGCGGGTGAGGATGCCGCTAAAATCGGCGGGCGTCATGACGCGGAACCTGCTGTAGATAAGGCCCTGGTAGCCGTCCTCAAAACCATAGATCTCGATAGGTTCTTCGCTATTGGTCATAAGCGTTTTGACGATGCCGCGCATGGTGGCGTTGAGCGCCTGGCAGTCGCCGCCACTAGTAAGAAGACCGATCCTAAGCATGGTGAATCCTTCCGGGCAAGTTATAACATGCGCATAAGTTTACCCCCGCACACTGTTGATGCGGGGGTAAAACGTGTTAGCTCAGATGTATAGAAATGTAAGCAACGTCAGGCGAGCGTAAGGACGACGGTGCCAGCTCCTTACAGCGCGAAGGCGTCGACGTCGCCCCAGTGGCGGCGCAGCGTGATGGCGGCAGCGGGCTCGGTATTGTCAAAGACGACCGACCATTGCGTATTGCTGGTGATGTCTTCCGGATTGGGCTCTTGCGCTGCGGCGCGCAGGGCTTTCCAAGCGACTGCCTCGTTTTGGGCACCGACATGGGCGTCAAGGACATTGGCGATTGCGACGGCGCGCTCTTTACCATGGCCCAGCTCGCCGTTCTTTTGGTTGGGCAGCACTTCGTCACCATAGCAGGCATAGAAGTTCGTAACCTGGCGTACAGGAGTCGCTTTGAAAGCGCGGTCCGGATCGCGCGGATCCCACTCTACTACGCGCGCGTCACCGGCAGCGTCGTTGATAAAGAAGTGGTAATCGCGTCCGGCCATGGCGTGCATGTCGTAGGCAGAAAGCAGGTCTACGGCCTCCTGCGTGGTGGCGGCACGGTCGAGCACCAGACGGATGGCGAGCGAGGTATTGATGACGGGGCGTTGCGTGTCCTGGTCGCAGGGCTTGGAATCCAGGGTGAGCACGGCAATGGACACGCCGCATTCGTTAACACCGTCGAGCTGGGCAAACGGGCCCATGAGTGCGGCGGCACGTCCGGCGACGGAGTCAAGCGGAGTGTTATCGCCCAGGTTGTTAAGGGCGGCAAACCCGATGGAGGCATAGCTGCCGCGCGGGTGATTGCGCACCAGCAGCGCCGAGGTGTCGTCCTTAAAGTCGTAATTGCGACCGGTGCGCACGCGGCCTTCGGCATCTACGGCGACAAAAGCGCTGCAGGCAAACTGGGGCGCCTGGACATGTACCGGCATACCGGGCAGCACCTGTGCCATCACGGCATCGATGTAGGCCTGGTCGTCGCGCACGCCAGCGGCGATGATGCGGTCAAGGTCGTAGTCGTAAGCGATGTCGATTGCGTACAGGTCATAGCCATCCGCATAGTCAGTCAAGCGTCTGAGCGACGCGGCGGACTTGATTTGTTTGTGATAAACGATACCGGCGGCAATGGCGATGCCGACGGCGGTTCCTGCAACACCGCAGGCGATGGCAATGTTACGTGGCTTCATGACGGCTCCTCTCGTCCTGTTAGCGCAATTGTCGCAAAAGGAGCGCGACCATAATGGCTCAACTTGGTGAGCGGCGCGGAATTAAGCACGGAATGAAGAGTGCGGCGCTGGCGTGGCGGGGTATGCTGGAGGGGACCATCAACCCAGCGAAAGGGGAGAGCATGACGGATCAGGAAACGCCCGAGCGCGTGCACGTGACGGCTGACGATATCGAGGCCGCCAACGACCTTGTCGACTTTATCGAGGCATGCCCCAGCATGTTCCATACGGCGGCGACCATTATGGCCGAGCTCGACGAGGCGGGCTTTACCTACCTGCCCGAGAATGCGGCGTGGGATATCGAGCCGGGCGGGCGTTATTACACGCAGCGCAACACTTCGAGTGTTGTTGCCTTTAAGGTGGGCGAGGACCTGGCCGCGACGTGGGGCGAGGACGGCGTTGCCGGTGACTATCATTTTCAGCTCACGGCGTCGCACAGCGATTCGCCGACGTTTAAGGTCAAGGCCGTGCCCGAGCTCGATGGCGCGGGCGAGACACTGCGCCTGAACACCGAGGCCTACGGCGGCATGATCGACTACACCTGGTTCGATCGCCCGCTGGCGCTCGCGGGCCGCGTGCTGGTGCGCGAGGGCGACCGTATTGAGAGCCGCCTGCTTGCCACCGAGCGCGAGGTCGCTATTATCCCGAGCCTTGCCATCCACATGAACCGCGGCGTTAATGAGGGCTTTGCTCCCAACCGAGCCGTTGACCTGTGCCCGCTCATTAGCGCCGGCGAGCTTAAGCAGGGTGACTTCGATGCCCTGATCGCCGACGAACTGGATGTTGAGCCCGAGCAGATCCTGGGTCGCGACCTGTTCCTGGTCAATCGTCAGGACGCACGCATCTGGGGCTGGGCCGACGAGTTTATCTCGACGCCCAAGCTTGACGACCTGGCCTGCGCCTACACTTCGCTGCAGGCATTTTTGGGTGCCGAGAACGCGCACGACGTCTCGGTCTTCTGCTGCTTCGATAACGAGGAGGTTGGCTCCGAGACCAAGCAGGGCGCCATGTCGACGTTCTTGGCCGATGCGCTGCGCCGCATCAACGGATCGCTGGGCTTTGACGACGAGTCGTACCACCGTGCGCTTGCCGCCTCGATGCTCGTGAGCTGCGACAATGCACATGCCATGCACCCCAACCACGCCGAGAAGTGCGATGCCCGCAACCAGGTGGTACTTAACGGCGGTATTGTCATCAAGGAAGCCGCCAACCAGCACTATTGCACCGATGCCTTTAGCCGCGCGGTGTTCCAGGCTATCTGCGATGACGCCGACGTGCCCACGCAGGCCTTCGCCAACAAGAGCGATATGGCGGGTGGCTCCACCCTGGGCAATCTGTCCAATATGCAGGCGAGCATGCATGCCGTAGACGTGGGCCTGCCGCAGCTGGCCATGCACTCAAGCTACGAGACCGGCGGCGTACGCGACGTGATGTACGCCATCCGCGCCCTCACCGCCTTCTACGAGCGTGACCTAACCATCAACGGCGCCGAAAGCGTGGAGTTCTAAATGCGAGCCGAAGGCGAGAAGACCGAGGGCAGGTCTCAACTAATCGATCAGGGGTCGAAGCTGTTCGCCGCCGCTTGCCATGAATCGGGAATCGACGTGTCCAACGCGTGGCCGGCGAGCGATGAAGAACTCAAGCGTAGCGCCTATTCGGACCACTATGGTAAGGAGATGGACTGGCTTTAATAGGCGAAACGCCCGAAAGCGCCAGATGAATGTCTGATATCACTTTGACAAAAGTATCGCAGGCAAAACCAACGTAATGGTGCAAACTAACCTGACCCCATTGCACCAAAAAGGGAGAATGCCGCAGGTCGGACAAAAGTCAGCGAGAGCCCGCCGTTTGAGTCAAGGTGCCGTGAAATGAAAAGGCGCTGACCTTCTGGTCGCGCCTTTGAAATTGAACGGCAGATTGGCCAAACGGCGGGCTCGCAGCGTCGGCCCATTACGCCGTTTGTAAAACGGCGTAATTCCTAGTGCTCGATCCAGCAGCGCAGGGTCTCGCCGGCCTGCAGGTGACGCAGATTCTCCGCGGCGATGTCGACCACGTTGTTGAGCGTGGCGGCCAAGTGGAACCAGCCGGAGATGTGCGGCGTGATGAGCATGTTGGGCGTATCCCACAACGGGCTTGTCTCAGGCAGCGGCTCGGGGTCGGTGACGTCGACCGCGGCGCCGGCGAGATGTCCTGATTCCAGGGCGGCAACTAGGTCGTCGGCAACCACAAGATCGCCGCGGCCGCCGTTGGCAAAGAAGGCGCCCGGCTTCATCGCGGCGAAGAACTCGGCGTTCGCCAGGCCGCGGGTCTCGGGTGTGCTGGGCATAAAGGATGCGACGACGTCTGCCTCGGCCAGGCGCTCGGGCAGGGCATCCATGCCGTCCATGTCCTCAAACACAATGGGGTAGACGAGCGGATGACGCTTGATGCCGCGGACGTGTGCGCCCATGCTGCGGCAGAGCGTGGCAAAGTGGCCGCCGATATCGCCCGCGCCCAGCACCAGCACGTTGGCATTTTTGAGCGAGGTAACCGGCCCCAAATCCTCCCAGCGATGCTCGCGCTGCAAGTCGTGATAGCCGGGCAGGCGCTTCATCATGGAAAGGACCATGGCAAACATGTGCTCGCTCACGGCCTGGCCGTAGGCGCCCACCGAGCAAGACAGTTTGGCGCCGGCTGGCACGGTGTCGGCGGCAAGGTAGTCGTCATAGCCGGCGGTCTGCAATTGCAACAGCTGGAGATGCTCGCATGCCGTGAGCATGTCAGGGTCGATGTTGCCCAGGATCACGTCGGCATCGGCGACCTGCTTGCGCGTGGCGGCGTCGGCGCTCGTGTAGATAAAGTCCTCGCCCGGAGCGCTCGCCTCAAGAATTGCGCGATGACGGTCGTTGACGGGCAGCAAAACCAGGATGTTCACAGGCAGTCCTCTCCGCTCAACCTGCCAAAAAAGGGACAGGTTTATTTTGGCAGGTTTTATCAGGCAAACGTTCAAACAAAAACGCCGGATGCAAGACGGGCGTGCCCGTCAGCATCCGGCGCATCCACGGCTACCAGCTCAGCAGCTCGTAGCCGTCCTCGGTCACCACGAGCTGTACCTCGCACTGGGCCGAATCGCTGCCGTCCTTGGTGCGCACGCACCAGCCGTCGCCCTTGCTAATCTTGATATCGGGCGCTCCGGCGTTGACCATGGGCTCGATGGTAAAGACCATGCCTGGCACCATGATGGTGTCTACGTCGGGCGCCTCGGTGGTAAAGCCCACAAACGGGTCCTCGTGGAACTCCTTACCGATGCCGTGTCCGCCGTACTCACGCACCACGCTAAAGCCGGCGTCCTCGACGGTCTTTTGCACAGCCTCGGCCATAACGGAGAGCGGTAGCCATGGCTTGACGGCTGCCAGACCCGCCTCCACGCTGGCACGGGTGACGTCGACCAGGCGCTGGCGCTCGGCCGAGACCTCGCCGATGCAGAACATGCGGCTCGAATCACTAAAGTAACCGTCCAAGATCGTGGAGCAGTCTACGTTGATGATGTCGCCCTCGTGCAGCACATCCGCATCGCAGGGGATGCCGTGGCAGACGACGTCGTTGATCGAGGTGCACACGCTCTTGGGATAGCCCTCGTAGTTAAGGTCGGCCGGCGTGCCACCGTGCTCGACGGTGTAGTCGTAGATCATCTGGTCGATCTGGTTGGTGGTCATGCCTGCGGCGATATGCTCGCCCACATAATCGAGCACGCCCACGTTGATGGCTGCCGAGCGCTTGATGCCCTCGATATCGGCGGGAGTCTTGTAGAGCGTACGGGGCAGAACCTCCCAGCCCTCCTCCCACAGGCGCTCGAGGCGCTCGTCGAAGGCGCTATGGCATTTCTTATATTTTTTGCCGCTGCCGCACCAGCAAGCGTCGTTGCGGCCGGGTACGGGTCCTTTGTCATACATGGCTAACTTCCTTTCGTTCGCAGCTAGTATAGCCCACCCACGTGTCCATAAAAGTTGCGGTGATATAGTTCCGATTTAAGCGGTTTAACAGCACAAATAGGAACTATATCACCGCAACTGATGGGGCGGGATGGCGGCACTAGCTGCTACGTGGTTTTGCTAGTAGCTCACCTGGCAGGGAATGCCGAGGGCTTGGACGCGCGCGGCGATGGCGTCGAGCACCTCGGGCGCTGCTTTGGCAAGGCCGGCGACCGGCGTCTCGCGTGCCACCGTGTAGATGGTCGTCTCCTGCGGACGAATGCGCTCGAGCGCCGCGAGCCAGGGGGCAACGTACTCCTCGCCGGTGTTATCGAGAGACTTGCTCCGGTACTCACCGCTCAAAAACATCGTCTGGATAATGACGTGACCGTCAAAGCTTGCGAACGTCTCGATCTGGTGCTCGACGTCATAGGGGCCAACGGGCTGGTCGAGCAGCTGGATAAACGCCGGGTCGACCGTATCGAGCTTAAGAATGTTGTCGTCGACCATCATGAGCGCGTCGTGCACCTCGGGGCGGTCGGCGCGCGTGCCGTTGGAGAGCACGGCGATCTTGGAGTTTGGGGCAAGCTCGTCGCGCAGCGCGACGGCGCCGGCAATGGCCTGCGGAAACTCCGGTGCGGCGGTGGGCTCGCCGTTGCCTGCGAAGGTGATCACATCGGGGAGCTCGCCCTCGGCTGCCATCTCGCGCAGCTTTGCCTCGAGTGCATCGAGCACCACGGCAGCCGTGTTATACGGCTCGTGGCAGGGGCGCTCGGCGTTGAGGCCGTTTTCGCAGTAAATGCAGTCGAACGTGCAGATTTTGCCACTGGCCGGCATCATGTTGACGCCGAGCGAGAGACCAAGGCGACGGCTGCGAACGGG
>CAVCBD010000048.1:0-15772 GCA_963599935.1 Acutalibacteraceae bacterium
CGGCCGAGGCAAACATGGTGTAGGGCATGGCCGTCTCCTCCCCAAACAAGCTCGCTACGATGCCGGTCTTTCGATGCGTGTCATAGTAGCGCGCCATGCGGACATATACGGCGCATGCCACGTGGCGAAGGTCGCGATGGTGGGAACGGTCGAGCCGTGAGTTATTCAGGTTGTACGTGGAGAGCGCATTGATGGCGGCCACGAGTCGCTCCTCACACGCCTCGTCGGGCGGAAGGGGGAGCGTGGGCTCTGAGGCTTTGCGACGCTTGGGGGCCTGGGCCGACGGCTCCGACGCGGGTACAAGGTCTCGCACGGCACGGCGCAGCTCGATGAGGGCGTTGTCGAATGCAACGGTTTTAGAGTCGTGTAGCAGCTTGGGATCGAGCCCGTGGAACACGGCGTAGTCCTGCAGCCATACGTGTGCGAACCGGTCGATACCGGGCTCAAAGGCGCGATAGGCATCCCAAAAGGCCTTGATCTTGTCAAAGCCATCGAGCGGGTCGTCGACGCCAATGCCGCAGATCAATTCGTAAAGATACAGAAAAGCAAACGAGGTCGATGTCTCCTCGATGTTGCCGCGACGCACTTGGGCGCGCCAGGTAAAGTAGCCACGCAGCTGCCGGTCACTCATGGCGTTGTAGGTGGGAAAGTACGACTTAAAGGTGCCGTTGTAGGGGCAATCGTCCTCGAAGTCGGCCATCAGCAGGCCCTGACGGTAAAACAGCTCCGCCTCCGATAGCCAACGCCCCGCGCCGCCCTTGGGATCATCCTGCCAGCGCGATATCTCGCGCATCTTGCGGTACTGGTCGGGGAGGAAGTTCTGCATCTGACGGCCGGTCTTGAGAATCGGCTCGTCAGCATAGATTTTGTTTGAGAAGCGGGCGGACTGATGGGTCCGGGCCTCGGCCATAATGCGCTCGATGAGCATCTTGACGTCCTGGTCGGCCACCGCCCTCTCCTCTCCCTATACGGTGTCGGTGACCTCATATCATAGCACAGCATCAAACAGATGTTCGAGATATCGGCTATGTAGATAGACTTAGAACAGGAGGGCGTAGATGACGGCTATGACGACGGCGGGGAGCATGTTGGCCGTGCGGAAGGTCTGAGGTCGGATGAGGTTCACACCGACGCAGAAGATGAGCATGGACCCCACGAGTGAGAGGCTGTCGAGGGCCGCAGTGGTCATGATGGGGGAGAGCGCACCGGCAAACAGCGTGATCGTCCCCTGGAACACGGCGACGGGCAGGGCCGAGAAAATGCAGCCGCGGCCGAGCGAGGCCGTCATGGTGCAGACGATGATGCAGTCCAGTGCACCCTTCAGGGCGAGCGTGGACCAATCGCCGAGCAGGCCGTCCTGAATCGATCCCACGATGGCCATGGCGCCGATGCACACGGTGAGCGATGCGGAGACAAAGGCGTTGGTGAACTCGTTGTCTCCCTCGCTGCCGGTTTTGCGCTTGAGCCATTCGCCAAGGTTTTCGATGGCGGCCTCCAGGTTGATGGCCTCGCCGATAAGCGAGCCGAGCGCAAATGAGACGATCAACATGGTGGTGCCGGTGGTCGACAGGACGCCGCCGTCGATGACGAGCATCTTTTGCATGGTGCCGCCCAAGCCGATAAACAGGACGCACAGCCCCGATGCTTTCATGAGCGTGTCTTGGATGCGCGGTGTGATAAAGCGACCGCCCGCTAATCCCAAAAGACCGCCCGCGATCAAAAGCGCGACGTTGATGATCGTTCCTAAACCCGGCATGAACCCTCCTGTAATTGATGCCAACGCGGCAATCGTAGCAGAACGGGGAGGGGAGCGCTCGGTATCCGAGCTACGCGGCAGTTAGCGGTCTAGGACAGGACGGGGCTAAAGTCGAAGCGCAGCGTCATGAGGTGCTGCGGGGATTCGATGGCTGCGGCAATGATGTCGGCATCTCGTGCACGATCGAACCCTTCAAGTTCCATTTGATAGGGGAAGTCTTCTTGGATACCGATGCGACGAGGAACCAAAAGCTTGGTTCCGTCGAATTCTTCGGTTCGCGTTCCGTCTGCTGCAACGGAATAAAGGTGTAACTTGGCGGTCGTTGTGGCATCAAGTGCCGAGATAGCTTGGATATCGTTCGAGGCGCTCCTTGCTCCCACTGCTGTAAGTGCCGTAGGCGCGACGACTTCACCCGAAGGCAAAAAGACGAGCTCGACGGTATTGGGGAATGCGATGAGGATATTTTTGCGGCGGGGCGCATTGGCGGCGACTGGCTCAATGCTTGCGGCATCGACGGTTTCCGTGTGGTCGAGCGCGACCATCATGCAACAGTTGCCTTCGTCGACATCTGGGGGAGCGGCAAAGTCCAGGCCGTCTTTCGGTTGGGGATCGCCTAGTTCGGTGGTGGTGCCATCTGGCTTCTCGAGAGGAGCCGGCGCGTTGTCTTCTGATGATGCGTCGTCTGCATCGTCAACATGCGCCGGTGCGTCTGCGATCTCGTCTTTGGGGGATTTGTCATTATCGCTCGATATGGGAGCAGCAATCCCGACGGACCCCACTCCGTGCCATGTCATTTGGAGCAGCGCCGGATCGGCGAGAATGCGCTGCACGCCTTGCGCCTGGGCATCGATATTGATGGGGGCGGGTTCTGATCCACGCGTGAGGTTAAGCGAGCCCTTCTGCCTATTGCTTTGAGCCTCTTGGTCGTCCGCGTCGCCAGCGTAGAACAACAAAGGTGCATCTCCCGTTGCGATGGCTTCGGTGTCCGCCTTGGTCAGTCGCAGCGATGCCGTAAAGGAGATGATGGGCTGCGCGCCATCGACATTCGAGGGAACGCAGCCCAGGCATACACCTCCTCCTTCTTCTTCATAGGCCGCGCTGTCGAAGACGACCTTCGCCCCGTTCGCCGAGTCATCGACCGAGGCGATATCGATGCGCAGCTCTAGGTCGCATGGGTCGCCATCGGCGTCGACTGCAGCCGATTTCCATGTGCAGATGGCATAACCTGCCTGGGGGCCGTTCTCCTTGTCCGGTCGCTTGATATCCACGACTATCGAGTCGACCGTATTGCGGTGAAGGCATCCCGAGGTTCGGACCGTGGCGTGTGCGAGCGAAAAACGTTGGCAGGCGACGATACCCGACGAATTCGCCACGGGGTTCAGAGCTTGCGGTAAGGAGTTTGCCGTGGCGGGCGTCGCCCAGGCGGCGAGAGGCGTACCGCTCGCCAGTGCACTGCAGAGCGCGGCAACGGGCAATAGATTTTTGGGTGCCATGGTTCTCCTATCTATTCCGCGCACTCCGGTTGTGCTTGGCTATTGGTTGCGTTTGATGTGCAGGCCAAGGCACGTCAGCCCTGCTCCCGCCGTTGCGACGCCTACCGCAATGAGTTGCCGGGTGTCGCTCGTCTGAGCGAGCGGCTCGTTACGGCTGCCGCGATCAAGGCCCGAAAGGTCGACGGTCACTTCTGTGGCCGCCTGCGCTTGCTCTTGTTGAGCAAAGGCTATGGCAGGTGCGGACGCCAAGATGCCGACGATGGCGGCCAGTGCAATCGCCTTAGGACGTGGCGTGCGCACCGGGCTCGACCGTCCAGGTGATGCTTGCCACTTGATCTCCCGTACCGGTGGCGTGGTAGATGTCACGCGTGACGCGGGCGACGTGTCCACTCACATTGAGCTTGATTTTGTCCGTTCCGTCGGCAATGCCCTGGTACTTCATGTCGAAGCTTACGTCCTTGGAAAGATCGAGGCCTGTAGTCTGAGTCGCCGAGCTGGCATCCTTTTCTGCCTTATCGGGGCCAACCTTAAAATCGATGGAGTTCTGGGCCGAGCCCGTCTTTGCGTCTGCAACGATTGTCCAGTCGTTCTTGGCCGTGACCTTCATGTTAGTGACGTGGATGCCATATGCCGAGAGGTTGTCGATGGTAATCGTCTTGTCGGAGGGTCCTACAAGCGTTCCGTCGGCGCTGGCGGCAAAGGGGATGACCGTTGGCGCCTTAAACGAAACATTGCTAATGTCGGCCTTCACCGTCACATCGGTGGTTCCAACGCGCACCTCTGCTATGGCCGCCGTTGGCGCGGCGCCCATCGCAAGTGCGAGCGTAAGCCCTGCGCCCACGGCGAGTGCCCTGGCTCCGCTCAGGTTCATGGGTGTGTTCATAATCGATCCTTTCTGCTCGTCACGGACTGTTTCCGTGATGGTTGGACGAATGGGGACAGGGTGCTGTCCCTGCGAGCGCGTCGGCCACTAGCCTTCTGCCTGGGCCACCCGCACTTTGACGCGCGTCGGATTGCCGTGGGTGTCGTAGGTCTTGGCATCGAGTGCCTGAATCTCGATATACGCCTCGCCTTCTTGGATATCGCCGGCGGGGCAGGTCTCAACTGTCTTGCCGGCTTCGACCACACCGGACTCATAGATGGTCTCGTCGTTTTGAATCACGCGGAAGCGCTGGGGAAACTTGTTGTCTTGGACGTTTTGCACGTTGACGCGCAACTTGCCGCCTTCCTGCAACTGTGCGACCGGCGCGACCGAGATCGTCATCATGTTGTCGCGGACGATGGCGTCGAGCTCATCCTGGATTTCTTGGCGCGATTTACCTTCTGCCGTCGTGACTGAGGCGCCCGCTTCGGGCACGGGCTGCGACTGCCAGGCGTATAACCCTACGGCGATGAGGGCGCAGACGATAGCCAGGCAGACAACGACGAGTTTCTTGCGACGCCCCAGTCCTGCAAGGCGGGGCGGCTTCTTCGCACTCATGCGGCGTCCTTGGTGGTGTAGACGCGTGCGAACGTGGACGGGTCCGCTCCAAAGAGCATGTGAAGCATCAGGCGGCGCGAATAGATGAGCTCGTCGAAGTCATGAGGGAGCTCGATGTTGTGGATACGCGCGATGTGGTGGGCGAGCGCCGAGAACGACTCGGGGTCGCAGATAACATCGGTGGTGACGTGGTAGACCGCCGTATCGGGGAACGCCTTTTCGTCGAAAGGCAGGAGATAGGGATCGTCGTCGACCTCGATGGCGACGCCGTACTGGGGCCAGTAATATGCCATGGGAACCTCCCTGCTTCTGGGGCCAAAACTTCCATTGGTTTTGGCTGTCGATGCCGACCGTATCAGTCGCTACTTGACCAATTTCTGACCAAATGCTTGACGGATTGACATCTCCGCAGGTAAAAGATGGTAAAAATTACTTCAACTTTTTTCGAGCGACAATTGCGTGGCCGCTGGCGGTAAAGCAACATGTGTCAAAAGCATCGTCTGCCGAGGAAACCTTGCCGCTCGCCGAATTGCACGAACGTAAAAATCGCCAATTATGGAGACGGTCTCGAACACGTTGACAAAACGATGCGGTAACATCTCCCTGCAAACACTGTAGTTAGCTAAAGGGGGAGTTCGCGTGTCTGCAACCATCAAACCCTTCACCGACGAGTTCGAAGAGTATGGTCGCGATGAGTCTCGCACATCGGGCGAGGCCTCGAGCATCTCGTTTCCGACAACGGAGGACGAGGTCCGCGCCATTTTGAAAAAGCTCCATGCCGAGCGTGTCCCGGTGACGGTTCAGGGCGCCCGGACCGGTCTTGCCGCCGGCGCCGTGCCTCATGGCGGTCACGTTCTCAATACTTCCCGCATGAATCGCTACCTAGGCATTCGCCGCGATGAGCAGGGCCGCTTTCTTTTGCGTGTGGCGCCCGGCGTCGTGCTGTCTGAGCTACGCAAGCAGCTGGGCAAGAAAATGCTGCCGACTGCCGGCTGGGACCAGGCATCGCTTGAGGCCTACGAGGAGTTCCAAGAAGCTCCCGAGCAATTCTTTCCTACCGATCCCACCGAGGCATCTGCCTGTCTGGGCGGCATGGCGGCATGCAACGCTTCCGGCGCCCGTAGCTACGCTTACGGCCCCATGCGCCCTCACGTCACGGGCCTTCATGTCGTGCTGGCCGATGGCGACCTGCTCGAGCTTCACCGTGGCGAGGTTTTTGTGCAGGGTCGTCGCCTTTCGCTCGTCACGGTGCAGGGCCGCACGCTCGAGCTCGACCTTCCCGGCTACACCATGCCCAAGACCAAAAATGCTTCGGGCTATTTCGTTGCTGACGATATGGATGCCATCGATCTGTTTATCGGTGCGTGTGGCACACTCGGCGTCATCACCGAGCTCGAGATTGCCCTGCAGACGGCGCCTGCGGTCGTTTGGGGCGTGAGCTGCTTCTTTGACAGCGAAGACAAGGCCGTGTCCTTCACCGATTCTGTGCGTCCCGTCCTGTCCCACGCGGCTGCCATCGAATATTTCGATGCGGGCGCCCTGGATATACTGCGTCGTCAGCGTGAGCAGTCGACCGCGTTCGCCTCGCTGCCGGCGCTCGACAAAGACGCCAAGGTCTGTGTCTACGTGGAGCTCGACTGCGACGACGAAGTCCAAGCGACTGAGGAGCTGTATCACTTGGGGTGGGTAC
Organism: Acutalibacteraceae bacterium; assembly: GCA_963599935.1. Lineage (GTDB taxonomy): Bacteria > Actinomycetota > Coriobacteriia > Coriobacteriales > Coriobacteriaceae > Collinsella. The sequence goes on from CAVCBD010000048.1 coordinate 6,420, forward strand.
TGGAGCTTGCGGGCGGCAGCGACGATGCGACATGGGTCGCGCGCACCGAGGTCGATCGCGAGTGCCAGCGATTCTTCCGCCATGCGGTGCCCGAGAGCGTCAACATGCTCATCGACGAGCGTCGCCGCACGGATCCCACCATCACCAAACTGGGCTCGGACATGTCGGTGCCCAACGCGCGCTTGGCCGATGTCATCGCCCTGTATCGCCGCACGTTGGCCGAAAGTGGGCTTGAATCTGCCGCCTGGGGGCACATCGGTAACAACCATCTGCATGTGAATATCCTGCCGCGCGATGCGCGGGACTATCGCGCCGGTGGCAAGCTGTTCGCCCAGTGGGCTTCCGAGGTCACGGCCATGGGCGGCGCCGTCTCCGCCGAACACGGTGTCGGCAAGATCAAGGCGGGCTTCTTGGAGACGATGTACGGTCACGAGGCCATGGTCGAGTCGGCGCGGCTCAAGCTCCAGCTCGATCCTGCCGGGCAGCTGGGCCGTGGCAACCTGTTTTCGGAGAAGCTCTTGGATGAGCTCGTCCAGAAAGGGGGCGCGTGAAGATGAGCGATTTCCATATGGTGGTGTGCGTTAAGGCGGTGCCGGGCAGCACCGAGGTCAAGATGGACCCCAAGACCAATACTATCGTGCGCGATGGCAAACAGGCAGTCATTAATCCCTTTGACGCGAGCGCTTTGGAATGTGCGCTGGCGCTGAAGGACGACTTTATCGGCTTTGGCATGGACGTGCGCGTAACGGTGGTGTCGATGGGCATTCCCGCGACCGAATCGCTGCTGCGCGACTGCATCGCCCGTGGCGCCGATGACGCACTGCTGCTAACCGACCGCGCCTTTGCAGGTGCCGATACCCTGGCAACCACCTATGCCCTCAAGTGCGGCATCGAGGCGCTCGACGAGGACTTCGACCTGCTCATCTGCGGCAAGATGGCGGTGGACGGCGATACGGCCCAGATTGGTCCCGAGCTTGCCGGTGCTTTTGAGATTCCCTGCGTGACCGACGTGAGCTGCGTGCAGAGCGCGGGCTTTACGACCTGTGGTTCACTGGCGCTTGTTCACGGCTGCGATGCCGGCGAGGAGACGGTCTATCTTGAGATGCCGTGCGCGATGACGACTGCCAAGGAGATTGGCCAGCTGCGTATGCCGAGCATTGCCGGTATTCGTGCGGCCGAGGAGGCGGACGTGCGCGTGGTCAACGCTGTCGACGTGAACGCCGACCCCGCGCGCTGCGGCCTTGCCGGCTCGCCGACGCAGGTCGTGCGATCGTTTGTGCCCGACCGCGACCAAACGTGTGAGGTCGTTGACGGAACGGCGTCCGAGCAGGCGGCGAAACTTGCCAAGATTATCGAGGGGATGGCGTAGATGAGCGGACTGATTATCGATAGCGAAGCCTGTATCGGCTGCGGTCGCTGCGTTCGCGCCTGTGCTTCGGGCGGCATCGTAGTGGAAGGCGAGCGGCTCAACCGTTGCGCCCGCGTAACCGACGGCTGCATCCTATGCGGTGGGTGCGTCGACGCTTGCCCCGTCAATGCCATTTCGATCGAGCGCGACGAGGCCGCCGGCGCGGTGGACCTTGATGCATATCGAGACATTTGGGTATTCGTTCAGACCGACGAGCACGATGTCGTGGCCCCGGTGGCCTACGAGCTCATGGGCAAGGGGCGCGAGCTTGCCGATGCCCGTGGTTGCCGTCTGGCGGCACTGGTCGGTATGGGCCCCGAGGGTTCTCTCGGTGATCTGGAGCATCTGGTTTGCACCGGTGCAGACGAGGTCCTGGTCTGTCGCGACGAGCGCCTGCGCCAGAACGACGCGGGGGTCTACGCCCGGCTGATCTGTGATTTGGTGGCAGAGCACAAGCCCGAGGCCATTCTGTACGGTGCGACCGCCTTTGGCCGTGAACTGGCACCCGGCGTTGCCGTGCGTTTGCAGACGGGCCTTACGGCTGACTGCACCGTACTTTCGATGGATACGGAGACGGGCCTGCTGCAGCAGACGCGCCCGGCGTTTGGCGGCAACTTGATGGCCACCATCATTTGCCCCAACCACCGTCCTCAGATGGCAACGGTGCGCCCCGGCATCTTTAAGGCGCCCGAGTTTGACTACAGCCGCTCTGGCACGATTACCCAGGTATTCCTTGCGGAAGACGCCAAGGCTCGTGTCGAGATTTCGATTCCCGCCGAGGAGTGGGGACAGCAGGCTTCGATCGCCGATGCCGAGCGCCTGGTCGTGGTGGGTCGCGGCATTGGTTCCAAGAAAAACCTGCCGCTGATGCGAAGGCTCGCCGAGGCTCTGGGAGCCGAGCTTGGCTGCACGCGACCTGTCGTGGAGGCCGGCTGGTTGGAGTATCGCCATCAGATTGGCCAGACGGGAGTATCGGTTTCGCCCAAGCTTCTCCTGAGTATCGGTGTTTCGGGCGCCATCCAGCATCTTGCCGGCATCGGTGGGGCGGAGTGTATTATCGCCATCAACGAGGACCCGGATGCCCCCATCTTTGGTGCTGCCCAGTACAAGGTTGTCGGCGATGCCGTCGAGGTCGTCGAGGAGCTGCTGGCCCAGCTTGAGCGCTAGGCGCGCGCCAGCCAGCCGCGCATCTCGTCCTTAAGACGGCTCCAGGTTGCCTGTGTGGCGGGGTCGGTAAAGGGCTGTGTAATACCAAAGGGCGCGTCGAGTAGGCGGTAGATATCGCCCTGCTCGCGCGCCAGCGCGCGGCTCGCCGGATAGACGAGCTCAAACATAAAGCAGATGAGTCCCACTAGGTAGTCCGCCGGCTCGTCGCGTTCGTCGCGAGCAACGCAGCGGTGCTCGTCAAAGGCGGTAAGCGCCGGTGCCGAGAAGTGGCTGGCAAGAAATGCGTCCTCATCCACTTTGAGGATGGTGTCGACGGTGCTGTCGGCGATGGTGCGCATAATGTCGATCTTGTCGCCATCGCGTACGATATCGCAGAAGCACCGTGTACGCTCGTCGAGTTGTGCCGGCAGGCGAAAGTCACTGTGATAGGCGATGCTCGCGCGGATGAGCTCGTCGTGCTCTTCGGTCTCGATAAAATCTCGGATGCTTGTTGTGGCAGGTGCGTCGTCGGGGCTCTCGCCAAAGAGGACCTCGATGCCCAACGCCGCATGGCTCATGCTCTCGGCATCCTTAAACGTGTCCCAGCGCCGCAGCTGCTCAAAGCGGCCCATATCGTGCAGCAGGCCGCAAAGCCAGGCCAGGTCAATATCCTCTGTCGACCAGCCCTGCTCACGCGCCACGGCATCACATGCCTCGGCAACGTGGTACGTATGCTCGATTTTGAGTGCGATGCGCGGATTGGCGGCATCGTAAGCATCGGTATAGCGTTTGAAGGCCGCGGTCGCCCGGCCCCGATCGATAGCTGTCATAATGACTTCCTAAAAAGCTGTGTCTTTCGATCCGGTGGCAATTGTAGGTGAACTCGGTTACTGCCGGGCGATGATTCTGCCATGTCGTTGCCTGACCCAACGAATCGAATTTCTCACCGAGCCGGTCTGTTTCTTCTGGTACCATGGTCAAACTTTACTGTAGCAAAGCGTGACGTGGGCTTTTGTTCTGCGTCAGCGGAAATGGGGGTTTCATGGCACAGGAAGCGACCGCCAACGAGCAAAAGAAATTCAAGGTACCGCGTATCCCGGGTGACATCATGATCTATCCCATGATCGTTGGCCTTTTGCTCAATACTTTCTGCCCGCAGGTCTTTGAGATCGGCGGCTTCTTTACCGCCGCCTGCCGCGGCGGCTCCAATACCATCGTTGCCGCGATCCTGCTCTTCGTGGGTGCCGGCATCAGCTTTAAGTCCACGCCGGGCGCTATCAAGACCGGCATCGTCGTGCTGATCCCCAAGCTTGTGGTGGCAGCCGCGCTGGGCCTGGGCGTTGCGTATTTCTTTAACGATAACTTTTTGGGCCTGAGCTCGGTCTCAATCATCGGCGGCATCACGTTTTGCAACATGGCGCTCTATACGGGCATCATGGGCGAGTTCGGCGATGAGTCCGAGCAGGGCGCTGTCGGTATCCTGTTCTTTACGGCCGGCCCCGCCGTCACGATGATCATCCTCGGTGTCTCGGGTCTCGCCAACATCCCCGTCGGCACCATCATCGGATCCATCCTGCCGCTTGTTATCGGCATGGTCCTGGGCAACTTGTTCCCGTTTATCAAGAATCTGCTGGTCCCCGGCGCCAATCCCGCGATCGTCGTTATCGGCTTTCAGCTCGGTGCGTCCATGAGCCTTTCGAGCTTTATCACCGGCGGTATTTCGGGCATCCTGCTGGGCCTCATCACGCTCTTTATCGTCGGTCCCATTACCTTTGCCTTCGAGCGCTTGTGTGGCGGCAACGGTAAGGCGGCTGTGGCATGCTCCACCATTGCCGGCACGGCCATGACCACGCCGGTCGCCCTCGCCGAGGTCGCCCCGCGCTATGCCGAGCTTGCGCCCACCGCGTATGCGCAGATCGCCACTGCCGTCATCATCACGGCAATCATGGCTCCGATTCTGACCGGCTGGGTCGACAAGAAGTTTTGCCAGGGCAAAGAGGATCTGTCGGTCGAAGGCATCGAGGCCATCGAGGAGGCCGTCGCGACCGATATCGACGGTGAGTAACGGCCGTTACCGATAATAGATTCCGGCGTGCAATTCGCGCCGTTTGAGCGCCCGAACGAAAGCTGTCTTGCAGTGACGTTCGGGCGCTCTGCTATTATTCCCCTTACCCCTGCGGAGTAGGGGTGTTTATTGCCCAGACACGAATCGGGCGATTCTGACCACTTGGATATTGAAGGGATGGCGTCTAGTGGTTAAGGCACTCAAGATTGAGATATTCCTGCTATGCATGATTGTTCTTATCGGGCTTGCCGCGCGAAGTCGCCACTCCTTGTTCTCGAGTACCCAGCAGTTATTGTTTAGTACGCTCGGCTACACCTCTGCCGCGTACATGTTATTCGATATAATCTGGACGCTTTCGGACGGTGTGGGCGGCACGCTGGGCATTGCTGCCAACTGGATTTCCAACGCGGTTTCGTTTTCGCTCTTTGCCGCCGCGTGCCTCATTTGGTTTATCTATTCCGAGACGGTGCAGGGTTCTCGCCTTTTGACCGCGCGCTATAGGATGGCGTTTGTAACGCTGCCTGCGGTGCTGGTAGTCGTACTGGCGTTTACTAGCTACTGGACGCATGCTCTGTTCTATATCGATGCGCAGGGCGCGTATCGTCGCGGTTTTGTCTATATGATCCAGCCCATCGTCAGCTACTGCTACGTTATATATACGTCCCTGCATGCGTTTATACAATCTTGCAAGGTCGAGAGCCTACAAAAGAAGGCCATCTATCAAACCTTGGCATTTTTCGCCATTCCGGCCTTGGTGGCCGGTGTCTTTCAGGTCTTTTATTCGGGTCCCTGCCTTAGTGTCGGCATCATGTTAAGTATGTTGCAGCTCTACATTGTTTGTCAGGAGCAGCTGATCTCGACCGACCCGTTGACTGGCCTTAACAATCGCAACCGTTTTGAGACCTATATGCTGTCGCTGTTCTCGGGTGCTGATCAGGCCGATGATGTGTATCTGCTTATGATGGACGCCGACGGCTTTAAGCTGATTAACGATCGCTATGGACATGTGGAGGGCGACCATGCTCTCCAGGTCATATCTGCTACGCTCAAAGAGGTCTGCTCGGCGTCTGGTGGTTTTATCGCACGTTATGGCGGCGATGAGTTCGTGGTGCTCCAGAAGGCTGCGGCGGAACAGGACATCATAGACCTGTGTTCGGCGATTAACGACGAGCTCGCTCGTGCCGAGGTGCCGTATGCATTGCGGATGTCCATCGGTTACGCGCGGGTCGGCGATAGTGTTGATACCTGGCAAGACTTACTTCGCGCTGCCGATGCGGAGCTCTACCGCGTCAAGGCCGAGAAAAAGAAAGCCGGCGTCCAGATACGCTAGAAAAAAGGGGCGCACGCTTGTGTGCGTGGTGGCCCTCAGCTCACCGATGTACTCCATTAAGCTAAAGTACATGAATCCCCTCTGCTAAATAAGGGCAGTTCGTTAAGCTTTTTTGGGTTTGTTGACGATGATGATGCCGCCGCAGACCAACAGCAGGGCAACGATGACGGTAACAGGGTTCGTGCCAGCACCCTCGCCGAGCAGCAGCGCGCTCAGCAGCACACCAAAGACGGGGTTCATAAACCCAAAGACCGAGACGCGGCTGACGGGGTTGACGGCAAGCAGGCGCGACCACAACGAGTAGGCGACCGCGGAGATAAGCGCCATGTAGATGATGAGCGCGATGGCGGGGATGATCGCGGTGGGTGAGAGCATGCCGCCCATCAAAAACCCGATGGCGGTAAGGACCAGGCCACCGACTAAAAACTGCCAGCCGGCGAGCAAGACGCCGTCATGCTCGCGCGAGAAGATGCCAATGAGGCAGGTCGATAAGGCGCCCGCAACGGTGGAAGCCAAGATAAATCCCTCGCCGTCGAGTGTAAAGCCAAAGGTGCCGTCCGCGCCCGAAAGGTTGACGAGCGCGACGCCGGCAAAGCCCAGTACGCAGCCGAGCACCTTGGCCGTATTGAGCTTCTCGGTGCGAAACGCCAGAGCGGCAAAGAGGATGGCTAGGAAGTTGGCGCTGGCCTCGATGATGGAGCTCGACATAGCGCTTGCACGGGAGAGACCAAGGTAGAAAAAGAAGTACTGGCCGATGGTCTGGAAGAGCGACAAGATGCAGATGGGCTTGATATCACGCGCTTGCGGAACGAGCGGTCGGTGCTGGACCACGCTCATGCCAATAATGACCAGCATGCCGGCAAGGGTGAAGCGCAGACCCGCGAAGAGCAGCTGCGAGGCGCTGTCGTGCGCGGGAATGCCAAAGAGGCCGTAGCCGATCTTGATGCAGGGGAAGGCGGAGCCCCAGAGCGCGCAGCAAACGAGACAGCCCAGGATGAGTCCGGGCAGGGTGGCGAGATACGGCTTGCGGCTTTCCATGATGTCCTTCCTGTATGCGCGGAGCAAAAAAGAACCCGCCACCGGATGCGTCGGTGGCGGGTGATGTTACCCGAAGGGATTGTACCCGATGGGGAAGGTTTAGGCGAAGTAGGCTACGCCGCTCTCAAAGATTGGCATGAACTTGTCGCCGGGGACATGCTCGGGCACGTTGCGGTACAGGTTGTCGCCGCGACGCTCGGCATGGCCCATCTTGCCCAGGACGCGGCCGTCGGGGCTCGTGATGCCCTCGATGGCGAGTGCGGAGCCGTTGGGGTTGACGGAAAGGTCCATGCTGGGCTTACCGTCCTCGCCCACGTACTGCGTGGCGACCTGGCCGTTGGCGATCAGCTGGGCGAGCACCTCGTCGTTGGCGACAAAGCGGCCCTCGCCGTGGCTGATGGCGACGGTGTAGGGGTCGTCCAGGCTGCACTGCGACAGCCACGGGGACAGATTGGACGAGATGCGGGTGCGCACCAGGCGGCTCTGGTGGCGACCGATGGTGTTGAACGTCAGCGTGGGCGCATCGGGCGTGGCGTCGACGATGTCGCCGTAGGGCACCAGACCGAGCTTGACCAGAGCCTGGAAGCCGTTGCAGATGCCCAGCATCAGGCCGTCGCGGGCCTTGAGCAGGTCGCGGACTGCCTCGGTGACCTCGGGAGCGCGGAAGAACGCCGTGATGAACTTGGCGGAGCCGTCGGGCTCGTCGCCGCCCGAGAAGCCGCCGGGGATCATGACGATCTGGCTTGCACGGATGCGGCGGGCAAGCTCGTGGGTGCTCTCGGCGACGGCCTCGGGGGTGAGGTTGTTGATCACGAAGGTGTCGGCCTCGGCACCGGCGGCACGGAAGGCGCGGGCGCTGTCGTACTCGCAGTTGTTGCCGGGGAACACGGGGATGATCACACGCGGGCGGGCGATCTTGGCGCCGCCGTACACGTGGATATCCTTGGCGCGGAAGTCGATGGTCTCGACCTCGGCGGTCTCGCCGGTGCTGCGGTAGGCGAAGACGCCCTCGATGCCGCTCTCCCAGGCCTCCTGGAGCTCGGCGAGCTCGATGACCTCGGAGCCGGTGTCGATGACATAGCCCTCGACGGTGGTGCCCAGGGGCTCGACGACAACGCCGTCGGCGACCTCGGGCAGCTCGGCATCCTCGGCGAGCTCGACGATAAAGCTGCCATAGAGCGGGGTGAAGAGGCTCTCCACGTCCACATCCTCGGCAAGCTCGATGCCGATCTGGTTGCCGACACACATCTTAAAGAGGCTCTCGGCGCCGCAGCCGTAGCCGGGCGTGGAGACGGCCAGGGCGTCGCCGGTAGCAGTGAGCGCCTCGACGGCGTCAAACGCGGCGAGCAGCTGCTGGGAGTCGGGGCGGTAGTCCTCGCCGTAGGTGGCGGGGGCGATGCGAACGACGCGGTGCGTCAGGCCCTTGAACTCAGGGGAGACGGCGCGCGCCGCGCGGCCCACGGCCACAGCGAAGCTGATCAGAGTCGGCGGAACGTTGAGCTCGCCGGCCTCGTCCTCAAACGAGCCGCTCATGGAATCCTTGCCACCGATGGCGCCGGCACCCAGGTCGACCTGGGCCATGAGGGCGCCCAGAACGGCGGCCATGGGCTTGCCCCAGCGCTCGGCCTCGGTGCGCAGACGCTCGAAGTACTCCTGGAAGGAGAGATAGGCGCGCTTGTGCTCAAAGCCGGCAGCCACGAGCTTGGCGATGGACTCGACCACGGACAGGTAGGCGCCCGCAAACTGGTCGGCCTCCATCAGATAGGGGTTGAAGCCCCATGCCATGGCGCTTGCCGTGGTAGTCTCGCCGTCCACGGGGAACTTGGCGACCATGGCCGGGCTCGGGGTGAGCTGCGTCTTGCCGCCAAAAGGCATAAGCACGGTTGCGGCACCGATGGTGGAGTCGAAGCGCTCGGAAAGGCCCTTGTTGGAGGCGACGTTGAGGTCAGTGACAAGCGAGGTCATGCGCTCGGCAAGCGTGGTGCCGGCCCAGCTGGGCTGCCACACGCTGCGGGCGCACACGTGGGCGACCTGGTGCTTGGGCGCGCCGTTGGAGTTGAGGAACTCGCGGGACAGATCGACGATGGCGACACCGTTCCAGGCCATGCGCATGCGCGGCTCGGCGGTAACCTCGGCGATAACGGTCGCCTCCAGGTTCTCCTCGGCGGCGTAGCCCATGAACTCCTCGACGTCACCGTCGGCGACGGCGCAGGCCATACGCTCCTGGGACTCGGAGATGGCGAGCTCGGTGCCGTCCAAGCCGTCGTACTTCTTGGTCACGGTGTCCAGGTCGACATACAGGCCGTCGGCAAGCTCGCCCACGGCGACCGAGACGCCGCCGGCGCCAAAGTCGTTGCAGCGCTTGA
>CAVCBD010000049.1:0-15747 GCA_963599935.1 Acutalibacteraceae bacterium
TAGTTTTTTACGCCATCATGTCCACCCGCTCCCCCGCCGCACATCCAGTACTGCGAATCGCTGCAATTCAGCGTGCCCGAGCTGGTCAGCGTGTACAGGATATACGCCTTCCCGTCGATGGTGATCTCCTGCTCCGTGTAGCTGCCCGTGTACTCAAAGTACCTCGACGCAAACCACTGCCGCGCGATACCGTTTACGTCCCCGACATACGCCTTTTTCACCTGCCGCGCCACGCCGTTTACACCCACGTACATTTTCTTGATCTTGTGCGCCTTGTCGCTTACTCCGATATACCCTGCCTTACTCATAGACCAGGTACACCTCCCCGCTGGCCAGCGCGCTTGTGCCTGCCGTCAGGTCAGTTGTGCTCGCCTTGATGTTGCGCACCTGCGCGTCTGCAAGCGTTGCCTCTGCCGCCGCGTTCGCCTGCACCTTGCCCGCCAGTGTGCCCGCCGTAATCGTGCTCGCCGCCTGGGTGTGATTCAGTGGGGCCGTATCATTGATCGCAGCAACCAGCCCCGTCACATCGCCCATGTTATGGGTATGCGTTTCCGCCGCCGCCCCGATCTGCTCTGGCGTAACCTCGTGCGGGTTGCTGGTATCGGCCTTATGGGCGTTGATCAGGTTGAGCAGATTGCCCGCGGTCGACTCGTCCAATACGTCCTGGAGCCCGTCCAGCCAAGACGTGAACTCGGCTTCGGAATCGTCCAAAAAGCTCTGCACCTGCGCCGCAAAGGCGGAGGTATCGATCTGCTGCACCGTGCCGGTGACCACGCCGCACAGGGTGCTGTCGTAGCGCCTATCAGTGATCGAGGTGGAGGAGAGACTCGTCGCGGCCACGCCCACAAGCACGTCGGCGATGGCCAGCTCGTACACGTCCGAGTCGCGCTGCAGCACCGCAGCAGAGGGGTTGGTCGCTGCCGTGCCGCTTTTCACCGCGGCGCTGATCTTGCGGTCGGAGAGGCTCCAGCGCACCACGATCCGGTCAATGCGCTTTTTCGACCCGTCCGGAGTGGGCAGGGTCAGAGTCAGATCGTCGGTGTTGTTGTAGTAGTACCCGTTGATCCACGCCTTGCCCGCATGCACGGTCACAGTCAGGCCGCTCGCGCCCGGCACCACCTGCAGGTTGGTTGCCGGGTTAGGGAATACGCCGTTGCCGATCAGCGTGCCAAAGTAGCTGGCCCAGTCTTCGGCCTTATACTTGCGGTCGCCGCTGACGCTATTGAAAAAGCTGCTTTTTTCGGCCATATAATTACCTCCATTTCAACGTCTCGGATAGTGTGGGTAAACTCTCGCCGAAGGTGATGCTCAGCCCCGGCCCGCTCGAGTCCCATGTCTCCGTCGCCTCTGTGATACGCGCGTCCCTGGTCACGCCCCATTGCCTGTTGATGCAGGTCACGCGGTCGCCCACGTCGTAGTCGGTCTTGTACTTGAGGAGCGCATTGGGGTTGATGGTGCTGGCGAAACTGTTGGTCTCGATCTTACTCTGCAGGTACGATGCGCCCTTGGCCGCCAGCATGGCAATGTACTTCTCGTCGGGGATGGTCTTCTGCGAGCCGTCAGAATTGCTCACCGTCTGGGCAATATCCGAGGCCAGGTAGTAGCACTCAATCCTGTCCAGGCCGGTGTACGTGCCCGATGATACCGCGGCGATCAGCCTGGGCGCGTCCTCGTTGGTCTGGCCCTCGATATACGCGTCAGTGGCCAGGTTTTCCCGGCTCGAGGTCATTTCCTGGCTCAAGACGTTGTCGAAGTCCGGCGAAAATATCGCAGGCGGGTTTGTGCTCTGACTGCTTGTCCGGTCGAGCCCCTTATACGTGGTGAAGTAGTGTTTGCCCTCGTCCTGGTCGGTCACGATCCGGAAACCGATCTTGGCAAGCTGCGCGCGGGACTCACATACATCGAGCAGGCCACTGTAGATCTCCGTGGTGTAGTCCAGTGTTTCGTCATCCACCGTCCCTGCCCGCACGGCCAGACTCGGAATCTTGCGCGCCGTGGTATCAGGTGATACCATGTTTTCCGCGACCAGCGTCTCGAGCAGCGTGTGTGTGGCCATGCTGTAAGTGTCGCTGGCCAATATCAATCGCGTGCCAAGCCAGTGCGTGATGAACTTGCCCTGCACCTCGATCGTGTCCATGCCGCTGTTGTCCTTGCTGATCCGGATGTACTGGATCTGCCCGGCCTCGTCGTCGCCCTTGCGCATAATCAGTCGCCCGAGGCGGAGGAGCGATATATTACGGCTGTTGAGCGGCGCGAGCAGGCTGAACTCACCGCACCGCCAGTACCGCCGCGTCCACATCAGCGAGTTGATTTCGTCGACCACGCCCAGCAGCTCCATGCCGGTGCTGTATACGTATATGTCCATGCCTACACCCCCAGATACCTGTCATGATGCCAGAGCGTCACCTCGAGGTTGGATAGTCCGGTGTCCGCGTCGTACTTGATATCTGAGAGGTCCGGCGCGAGCTGAATAAACGTGCTCGCCGTGTCCAGGTATCGCAGCGCGTCGGTCTGCACACCGTCCCGCGTCAGGGTAGCGTACTTGTTGGCATAGCCCGTGGATACGGTCAGCACGTCCCCTGCCTGCATTGTGATCTTGAAGCGCAGGTATTCGCCCGTGCCAAGGTCGAGGATCTTAGGATTGCTCACGCCGCCCGTCGCGCGAAACTCCACGCGCAGGCCGGTCTCCACGTCGCCGGCATTGTACACCTGCACGATCTGGGACGCACTCCGCGAACCGATCTCCCAGTCCGCGTTGAGCTCGAGGCCGCTGTCCGCAGGAAACTCCATGCCCGCCTCCCACAGCGCAATGTCGTTGCGCGTCTCCGTGGGAGTGTGCCAGTAGGGGTCAAGGCAGGTGAAGGCCAAAGTGAAGCTGTGATAGATCGGGTCCTGCCGGCTGAACGTCGGCGTGCTGTCGAGCACCACGTCAATCGAGCGCTCGATGTTGTCCGCGGTATAAGTCAGCGTGCCCGTGTGCGTCATCATCTTGAGCATTTGCCGGCGCAGTCTGCCCGCCTCGGACTTGTCCGTGGTGTGCATGTGCCCGGAGATCTCAATGTCGCGCGGCTGCAGGCGACTGCCGATATATGTGCTGCCGTCCTGCCCCATGGCCGAGGTGCTGTAGATCTGGGTTTTCACGTCGGACAGCCCGGAAACGTCCTTGAAATTGACATGATACATAGATGCGCGGGAGAGCTCGATGCTCTCACCGCGCGTATTGGTATAGATCAGCCGTTCCCACGTCATATTGCAATCTCCCTCGCAATCTGCCGGAAGTTCTTTGCGGCTTGTCGCTGCTGCTCCACGTAACTCGTATCATTGGCATATACATTCTGCGTGATCGAGAACGTCGTGCCCTGATTATTGCTCCGGCCGCCGTACTGCTGCACGCCGGGCACAGCGCCATCCACCGCGCGCCGGATCAACGTATCCGTGTTGCGCATCTCCGCGCCGAAGCCCTCGCTCAGACCCATAGCCATGTACCGGCCGATGCCGGCAAATACCTTAGACGGCGAGTTGATATCCATCTCATCCTTGACAGCGGCTACGATATCCTGCATCATGCTCCGCACTCGGCTGATCAGCGTCGAGCGCATGCTCCGCATACCGCTCCATATTCCATCGGCCATGTTGCGGCCGCAGGCGTAGAGCTCGCCGTTGTACCCGTCGATCACGCCCTTGATCTGGATCATGATCTGCTGCATCTCGTTGGTCAGAGCACCGGCCTTGTTGGCCATGCCCGTGCGCACGCTCTCGTCGATCTGCACGCCCTCGTCGGTGTACTCAGGGTGATGCGATTCTAGCGCCGCGAGGATGTCCTGCGTCATGCCCGGGATCTGCCCGGTGATCGCCGTCACGTTGGCCGCCATGGCCTCGGCGATCAGGTCGGAGATGGCCGTGCCCTCGTCGGTGTACTGGCCGTGCTGGTCCTCGTATGTGCTGATGATCTCAGTGGTCATGCCGTCGACCTCGCCGGTGATGGCGGCGACATTGCCGTCCATTCCCTCGGCCAGTTTGTCGGCAATCCTTTGGCCTGCCGCAACATAGTCGGGCAGGCGCGCGTCGAAGGCCGCAACGATCGTCGTAGTCATCGCCGGGATCTTGCCCGTGATCGTGCCCACGTCCGCCGCAATCTTGTCCGCAATCGTGGTGATGATCTTGGTGGCCACGGTATTGCCGTTGGTCTGCGCGGACTCGGTGCCGGCAGTACCCGCCTCATCGATTACGCCGGTGATCGCAGTCTTCACGGCATTACTGCCGCCCTTGCTCTTTTCGATGCCCTCGGCGATGGCGCTGATGATATTGTCGCCAACGCCGGAGAATTTCTCTGAGCTCTTGCCGCCAAGGCCAAAGAAGCCGGTACTCTGCATGCCCAGCGCGTCGTTGATGGCCGACTCGAGCGCTTCCGTGATCTTGCTCACGCCGCCCGAGAAATCATCCGCGGACACATCGCTCAGGCCAGCATTTATGCCCTTTACGAGGTTCTCGCCGAATGTCTGCGTCTTGGTGCTTGCACCATCGGTCGTGCCGAACTCCTTAGCCATCGCGTCAAGCGCTGCCTTAGCTGCATTCTGGCCGGCCTTCTCCACGTCATCCTTGCCGCCCTCGATACCGCCCTTCACTCCGGACATGATGTCGGAACCGATCTCCTTGCCCTCTTTGGACTCGCTCGATTCGCCGCCAAAGCCAAAGATCGATTTGATCGCATCCCAGATCTTGCCAAAGACACTGGCCACAGTCTCGAGGACTGCGCTCACGCCATCAAGCAGGCCTTGGCCAAGGCCCTTGAGGAGGAAGTCGCCAATGCTCGCAAATACAGTCGACGGCGAATGAATGCCGAACAGCTCCTTAACCCAGTCGATCACGCCGCTGAATGCCTTGACAACTGCGTCCTTGGCATTGCTCACTGCATTAGATATGCCCTCAACCAGGCCATTCCACAGCTGCGCGCCGGCCTCGCCGATCTTGGCAATATTGGCCGGGTCCGTAAACGCATCGAACAGTCCGGTGATGATTGCCGGGATTGCCTCGGTAATACCCGTGATGATTGCGCCGACATTGCCGACCAGGCCGAGCAGTAGTTCAACACCTGCTTCGACAAAATCCGGAATATGATCGAGTATATTGGCAATCACGCCCATAATCAGATCTGGGATTGCCGTAACAATCGCATCAATAATTGCCGGAATATTGCCTACTAGCGCGCTAAGCAACTGGATACCAGTATCAACCAGATCGGGTATCGCATCCCAAAATGCAGCCTGCATGCCTATGATGATCTGCGGTATCGCTGCGATCAGATCGGGCAGCGCGGCCAGCAGGCCGTCCGCAAGGCCGAGGATAATGTCGTCCGCCGCCTCAACCAGCATGGGGATTGCCTCGATCAGGCCGGTGATGATCTCGGTGATCATCTGCACCGCCGCCGGAATCAGCGTAGGCAGCGCCGTGCCGATGCCGCTGACCAGCGCGCCGACAAGCTGCACCGCGCCGTCGATCAGCAGGGGCAGGTTGGCAATGATCGTATCCACAAGGGACATTACCATATCCACCGCCGCGGGGGTCAGCTCCGGAATCAAGGCAACCAGCGTAGAAAGCAAGCCGTTGAACAGCGTCGTCGCCGTCTCGACGACTACGGGGAGCATGCCGGCGATATTTTCGACGACCGCGTTAAACAGGGTCGGTAGCGCGGCAACGATACTCTCGATGACGGGGGTGATGTTGTTAATTACATACCCCAGGTACTCGGCCACGTTGCCGACAAGTGCCTGGATATCTGCGTCCGCAGTACCCAGTCCGGTGAGCAAGTTGTCAAACGCAGCCCCGAGAGCTCCCATAGATCCCTGAATCGTCTTAATAGCCTCATCCGCAGACACACCGGACATACCCATACTGTCCTGTACAACGTGGATTGCCTCGACCACCTGGTCAAAGGTAATGCCGTTCATACTGTCGATCTTCTCATTGAGGATGCCGCTGTCGTTGATCAAGCGGATCATTTCCTCGTTCGTGCCGCCATAACCGAGCTTCAAATTATCAAGCATAGCATAATTGCCTTTTGCGAAGCCCTGATATGCGTTTTGGATCGACGACATGTCCGTGCCCATCTTATTGGCGTTGTCAGCCATGTCGAGTATTGCCTTGTTTGTCAGTTCTGCGGCCTTGACTGTATCTCCGCCCAAGCCATTAATCAAGGACGCCGCAAAGCCGGTCGCCGTCTCCATATACTCATTCGCGGAGAGTCCAGCCTCACGAAACGCGTTTGCCGCGTCCTTCATGACGATGTCCTGAGCGGATCGCACCGTGTTGGTCAGCGACTTATACTTCTCTTCGATAACGCCTTGCGTCATCGGGCCGATAATGCCATCGACGGCAAGGCCGTTTTCTGCCTGAAATTTTTTAATGCTCTCAACCGAACTGCCAATCGATGCGGCGTAATCGTCAACGGTCATGCTGCTCGCGCCGAAGAGCGTTTCCACGCCTCCGGCCAACTGTTCATAATCTCCGTATGACTTGACTACTGCCTTGCCCAGTTTATACGCACCCGCCGCCGCCGCCGCACCAAGTGCAAGCATGCCTGCGCCCAGCGCCTTAGCACCCTTGGCAACAGCTCCACCCAGTGCTTCCCAGTCCACTTTGGCCTTTTGTGTAGTTTCTGAGTTTGACTTCAGACCATCATCGAGCTTATCAATCTGATTCTTGGTGGACTTCATTTCGGCAGAGCACTCATACAGGCTCTTTTTGAGATTAAGTGCCTGAGTAGAGTTTTCGCCATATTCTGCGCTGGCCGCCTGATATGCTTTTTCGAGCTCCGTGACTTTGCGCGATTGTTCATCATAGATCTCTTTGAGTACCGTCATCTGCGCGTGCATGGCCTCTGCGCTATCGGCATTGTCCGCATAATCCGCCGATACCGATTTGAGCTTAGCGCCAAGTACGCCCAGTTGCGCATCCGCATCCGCCGCCGCCGCCACGAACTGTTCATGCGCCGGCACAGACTCATTCAGACTGTCGCTGATTGCATCAATCTGATTCTGAGTGCGTGCCATCTCCGTACGCACATTATTCAGATTGGTCTGCATGCGCTGGTAGGCTGGATTTGTTTCTTCGATGCCGTTTGCGCGATAGTTGCGCAACGCCGTTTCGGCGAGTTCGGCCTTTTTCGCTTGCTCTTCGAGAGTGCGTTTCAAGATATCCTGTTTGGATGTAAGCGCTTCCATGCTGCTCGCATTGGTCGCATACTCAGCCGTTACCAATTTTAGCTCGCTGCCGATTTCGCGCAGGGAGGTATTAATGCCTTTGCAAGCAGCTCGATACTCTTTCTCGCCGCTTACCTCGAGTTTTGTCTTGATATTGTCCTCGCGGTTGGCCATTACAACATACCTCCCATCGCGTAATCGATGTCATCCATGTCCTTCGGTTTGGGCCGCTCAAATTTGTCCGGATTATAGACCCGATGCCAATAGAACAGTTCGAGCAACTTATAGGGTGTCATGCGCCACACCTCCGGCTCGTGAAAGTGCAGCAGCGTGACACCCATGTACAACAGTTGGGCAAGGTCTATTTTGCCTTGCCCGTCTCCACGTTTTTTGCGTCGTCCTCGTCAGCCTCGGTGGGGACGGCGCTGCCGGTATTACCCACGCTGATCGCCGCGAAGATCGCGTCCTTGACGGCGTTGAGGTTTCCGACATGGATCAGCTTGCCGACCTCACGTTCGGTCAGCTCATTGGCAGGATCGCTCTCGCCCTCGTTCAGCAGCACAGTCAACAGGAAGCGGAGGTTTTTAAACCCGTCCTTTCCGGTCATCGCCTCGCCGATCTTGGTCAGGTCGCCGAAGCGCTCCTGGATCATGTCGATGGCGTTGAGGTCATACAGCAGGTGCCGCTCCTTGTCCAGCATGATGGGGTAACGTCCGTCTCTGATAGCACTCATAATGGTCTCCTCCTTATTTTGTCGTTAGTTAAGCCGCGGCGGGCTCTTTGACCGCGTTGAACCAGGCCTTGCCTACGGTATCAGTCGAGCTGCCGTCGCCGACGTACGAGGCCTTCCAGTTGCCATCCGCGCGGGCCATGATCGTGCCCTCGATCTCGGGGGTCTGGTACTCGATCGAGTTGCCCTTGGTCTGGTAGTTTTCGGACGGGACAGAGAAGCGCACCCGATAGAGCCAGATGAACGCATACTTACCGCCGGTTTTGCGCGCGCGGAAGCCGATCGCAACCTCAGGCGCAACATCGTTAGCATTGGCCAGGACTACGTCGTCCGATCCCTTGGTCTGGCCAAGCAGCGCGGCCAGCACCGCGGGACTCAGATCATTGACGTTGAGCTTAAGCGTACCGCTTGAAAACTCGCGGACGGAATCGTCCACGCCGTCGTCCGCATACAGCGTGCCCTCGGCGTACTCCACCGACAGCTCCGCGCTGATCGCCTTGGCCATGCGAGTGGGCGCGCCGTAGGTCACAGCGCCGGCATCGCCCTCGGTGATCGTAGCATAGTGCATATCGTTAAGACCGATAGTCGCCATAATTACACCTCCATGTAATAGCGTGCCTCAATGGGCACATGGTAGTAGTGAGTATCCTCTTCATAGACTTCGGGGTCGACGTAGACCCCGACAAAGCCATTCGCCCGGAGCGCGGCCTTGACCTTGCGGATCAGCGCAACAGGAGAACCCCGGCAAAATACATCGACGCGATACAGCCAGTTCTCCACCAGGCATTCATCGTCGCCGTGCTCCTGCTCCTGCCCTGCAATTATCTGGTAGGTGGCAAATTCGTCGGCCTTGCCCGTGTACAGCAGCCGGGCATAGGGGATGCCGAGGGATTTCATTGCGGCCGCAATCGCCTGCTCAGGATCCATCGCCCATCACCTCCGACCACTTTGCGCGCATGGCTTCGTGCAGTTTGCTCGAGCACTTTTCGTTGGCAGATGACATCCACGGGCGCGCAGGCACATTCTTTTTGCCGTACTCGGCGACAAATCCCTTGGTGGCATTTCGCACACCCTTGCGGTCTTTGCCCTGCGGATATACGTCCAGGTATCGGCCTTCCTTGCCCTCTTTCACGGGCGTTGCCTTGATCGACGCGTGGAAATCACCGGTATCGTACACGCCCATGGCCTTACTCTCGGCTTTCTGTGCTTCAACCAGCACCTTTGCGCCGGCCTTGAGCATTGCGTCCACGGCAGGCGTTACAGCTTCGCCGCGCGCAATCAATGCCTTTTCCACGTCGTCGAAGCCGACCACATTGAACTTAGCCATCGTCTGTGCCCTCCAGTCCATCAACCGCGGTAAGGTACAACTGCGTCAGCGCGCCGTGCAGCACGCGCCGCTCCACGCGGTAAGTCGTGCCGCCAATGGCAAGATAGCTCTGCCCGGCGTACTCGGCAGTGTACACATCCGCGCGCGCGTCAAGCGTCACCCCGGCCTGCTGAGAGTTGTAGTACACGTCGTCCTCAACCTCTCGGCGCATGCACCACAGCGGCGAGGCATTGTCCGTGTCCGGCACTCCGTATCGGGCGTTGTAGTCGTCGATCGTCTCCTTGCGCGGGTAGGCCGTGGACAGGATGAATACATTGTCGCCTCGGATCAACGTCAGGTCGGTGATCTCCTGATCGTTGTCCTCATCCACGCCGTCGTATCCTCTGGATACTGCCCAAGGCGTGCCGCCCAGCGTCACAATATCCCATGGCAGCACATCCGCGCGCGGAATCCTGATCCGCATTGTCAGATCGCCGGTCGCGTTATCCTCGGCGGTATGGTCGCGGCTCCCGAACCAGTTGCGGTACACCTCGGGCAATCCCTTGGTGATGTCGTTGCCCCTCTGCGTACCATCCACCCGATACACGTGCGCGATACCTCGATCAAGTAGCATTGCCATCACCTCGGTTGCGGAGGAATCGCTCGCGCAAGGCGAGGCGCAGCCACTCGGGCATAGCGCCTGCCTTGTCACGGTTGAGGTATTGCCAGGCCGCGTAGTCCGCCAGGAATACGCAGTCCTCGGTCACAGTCAAGTCCAGCGACACGCCCTTGTGCTCCAGCTCATCACGCGCCGCCTCAATGCGGGAGGACAGATAATCGTCCAACGCGGAATCCGCGCGGTTCAGCCGAACCTTGATCAGTTGCAATACAGTGTCCATGCCGCCGGCCTCCTATTACGAGATGGTATACGCCGCAGTCAGCTCCGCGGAGTTGTCCATGCCCTTCTTCACGGCGATCGCCTTAATGGTCTTGGTCGCCGAGATGGCCACGGGCGCGGTGTACTTGGTGCTGGCAGTGGTCGGGCTCTTGCCGTCAGTGGTGTAGTAGATGGTCGCGCCCTTGGTGTCACAGAAGAGCTGCACGTTCTGCGCGCCGCTGTAGGTGCCAGCAGCCGGGACGGCGTACGGAGTAGAGGTCTTATTCGCCTCGTCCTCCGGGAAGGTCTTGCTGGTCTCGGGAGTGCCGTTGTTGATGTTGATCGCGACGAAGCCCTCGCCGAAGATCGGCTTGCCGTCGTAGCGAGCCGAGGCCTTATAGACCGTGCGTTCTTCGATGAAGCGCACCTGGTCGCTGCTGGCCATGCTCATGCCGGCGCGCTCAACGAGCAGGTACAGGTTGCCGTAGCCGCCGATGATGGTGTCATCGGACATCAGCTTGTCAGGCACAATCTCCACCGCGCCGCCGATAATGGGCATGGTCTTCTGCATGCCAGTCACGATCGCGCCGGTGGCATTGATACTCATGGCCTCGACGACCAGTTTCAGCCAGGTGCCCTCGGTCATAGCCCAGAATTTCTCGCCGGTGGCGTAGGTACTGCGAGCCTTCGCCGCGGCCTTGGCCAGCGCCTGGAAGAGCTTAAGGCCGGTCGAGTCGGCAGTGGCAATTGTAATGACGTTGCTGGTGTGCAGGTCGGTCCACGCGGGCGCGGTCGCCGGGTAGTCGTCCGGCTGCGCGGTCTGCGCCAGTCGGGTCGCAATGCCCATCGGCATCTTAGTGCCGGTGCCGTACAGGATGGCCTTATCGATGGCAAGGCCGATCGCCTGGCCGAGGAAATCAATCACCACACTGGCCAGCGCCACGTCGCTGTCCTCCAGCAGGGCATTGCAGATCTCGATGTACGCGCCGACCTTATAGCCGTCGACCTCAGTGTCGGTGAAGCCGAAGGTCACCTCGTTCAGCGCACCGCAGGCCTCGGTCCAGATGGCTTCGGGCGCAGTGCCCATGATGATCTGGCGGGTCTTGCCGCTGATCGCGCGCACGTTGACGTGCTTCATCAGGCGGCTGTAGGTAGTGATCTGCTCACGGAGCAGTTCAATAATCACGGTCGGGATGGTCAGCTCCGCGCCGCTGATCGCGCGGTTCTGGCCCTTCATCTCGCGCAGGCGAGTGAGGAAGCCCTTCACGTCCTCACGGGCGAGGAAAGCGTCACGTTCCTGGGCGTTCAGACCGAAAAACTTGCGGGTATCCATGGGTGCATCATCCTTTCGTTCGATGGTGTGGGTCGGTTCGGCGGGCTTTTTCGCCCGCGCATTGATCTCGTCCAGTTCCGCGTCGAGCGCGCTGATCTGCTCATCGAGTTTGGCCAGCTTCTCGTCCACGCTCTGTCGGTCGTTGTCATAGGCCTTCTTGTCGGCCTCGTACTCCTCGACCATCTGGTCGATGGTGGCGCGGTCTTCGGCGCTGGTCTCGGCGTTGACTTCATTCACAGCCGCCTCAAGCTCCGCTTCGCGCTTCTCGAGCTCTGCCTTCCGGGTCTCGTACTCGGCGAGGCCCGCTCGGGTCTGCTCGCGCTGCGCGTCGAGTTCGGCGCGCCGCTTGGTAATCACAAGCTGCCTAAGCATTGGGTTTCAACCTCCTGATCTGTTTTTCTTTCCAGGCCTGCGTCGCGCGCGCCTGGATGGTGGCATAGTCGCGTTTCCTCGCACTGACAGAGGTACTCTCGTACGCGGGGAACGTACACACCGACACCTCATACAGCCGCACTTTGCGGATCGTCCAGTGTACGGAGCCGTCGTCGCGATATTCGGTATCTTCGTTTTCGATATCGAAGCCGAATGAGCACTGATCCACGTCGCCGCGCTTCACACGCTCATACAGGTTCATCGCGTCCGTGTCGTTCTCGTTGATCGTCACCTTGCCCCAGAGGCCGTGACTATCCGTCCGCAGCTCCAGCGTGCCGGCCTTGGTGCGGCCCAGCACGAGGTTGGTTTGGTGGTCGATCAGCGCCCGGACGTCTCCGGCCAACGCGCCGTCAAAGGCCTCAGGCGCTACGCTTTCCGTCGCACCCGGCCAAAGCTCGTAATTCTCGCCGAAGACCGCAAAATACCCTTCAATCGTCTTGGCATTGCCGGCATCCTCCGCGCGAAATTGCGCAGGCGCGCCGCGCATCTGCCTAATCGTTGCTCTGTCCATCTCCATCACCTCCAATCAATTTAGCCTGGTCTCCCAGCCGATCGGCGGGGATGTAGTTTTCCAGCGCAAGCAATTCCTGCATCTCTTCATCCGGGCCGAATCCCGCCCAGTCGCGCCACTCGTTGCGCCGCAGCGCCATGCGGTCGACCATCTGCGCGCCGGCATTGATGATCTCGCCGATGTCGTAGGCGTACAGCGAGCGCGGATTGAATCGCCAGTACAGATCGGGCGAGTAGAGCAGCTTGCGCGTCAACTCCTGCTCAATCTCTCGGGCCATCGGCATGATCCTGGTTGTGACGAATGCGTTGTGCTCGGCCTTATCGTAGTTGCCCACGCCCACCATGTAGGCGGGCACTCCAAAGATCCCGGCCACCGTGCGCTTGTCCAGCTCGAGCGACTTGGCAATGGCCAGATCGTTGAGCGTCAATGGTTTGATCTGCTCAACGGAAAACATCTCGGCCGGGATAAACCACGGCTGCCCGCTCTCGCTGCTGTCCAAGTACTGCGCCGCGAGCTTCTTGCGCCCTTCGACGCTGGCGAATTCTTCCGTCAGGCCGTCCACCTTGACGATGATCGACGGCGTAGGCGCTTCCATGAGCGCCTTCTTGGTCGCGTTCGCCTGCCGCAGCCCCTTGGCCACATCCTTGAGCACCGCGCGATAGCCCGTGCCGATGTACGGTCGCTCCGGGTCCGGATTAATCCGAAAATGTAATAGCTCGTCCGGCGCAAATACCTGCCCGTTGATCCTGATCGTGTAGCCGTCCGCGGTATCCATGTACGATACCTGGGACGGTCTGATCGGTATCAGCTCATCGAGCATGCCGTCCGCAGCGTAGCGCGGATAGGTCACCTGGTTGCCGTCGCCGTCCGTAAGCATGGTGTAGACGATGTTGTACATCCACGCCTTGCGCGTCACGTATCGGTTAGGCTCAATGTCCAGCTTCCGCGAGAGCTGATTCACGATTCTCACGTCGCCGAGCGCCGTGTTGCGCATCAGGTGCAGCGTCATCGAGCTGATCATATCGGCGTAGATATGCACGCACATCCGCACCTCCGGGCAATCGCGCAGGCGGGTGTACTCGCCGCAGCACAGCATTTTGTACGCGTCCGCGGAGCACAGCCACGCCGCCGCGCTGCTCGTGGGCGCGTCCCTTGTCACTCCGGCAGAGATTGCCCGCCGTCTCTTCTTATTGCTCATTCAGCAAACCACCTTCCGGCTCGTTCAGATTTTTCCATGTTTTCCAGCATGCGGACCGTTGCGAAAACGTCCGCGTCGAAGATGTCGATACGGTGCTCTGGCTGTACCTTCTCGTACTGGATCATGTCGTCGGTCTTTTCGATCGCACGGACATTGGCCACACAGTACTCGTAGGCCTGACTGCCGAGGTAATACAGTTGGCAGTCCTTGGCCTTTTTCTCAATGTGACGAAAGCCCTCAGACTTCTTGTAGAAGTACTGGGGCTGGTCAATAATTGCGAACCCAGCCTTTTTCATGCCCATGAAGTATTCTCGGCAGAATTTGCGGTCATGGCCGACCTGCTTGATTTTGAATCCGCGCTTGCGCATGGCCACGAACCAGTTGACCACGTCCGAGTGGTTGACGGTCGGCGTGTTGCACATCGTCAGCCAGCCGTCGTCCTGCCAGCCGAACAGCGGGATATTGTCCTCGTCGGCCTTTTTTGTCGCGGCGACAATGGGAAACCAGCAGTGCGGGATCACGATGTCGATGTCGCGATACTGTCCGTGCAGCGCCGCGGCCGTCAGGTCGTGCAGTTTGGACAGGTCAGCGCCGCCGTACCATTGGATGGGCAGCGAGGCCAGTTTGTCCAGTTTCCGGTCGAGCGGCCACTCGGCGCGGATTCCCAGTTTCTCTTCGGCCGTGCGGTTGGACTTTACGAATTCGTCCAGGTTGAAATATGCGCGCATCGACGATACGAATATGTTCAGCGATCGCGTCAGGAACTCTTTGCGCTGCTGAGGATCGTTCTGCGCCTGAAGCGCGGCCTGCATCATGTCCTCGGCCTTGATCGTCACGCCGTAGTTCGGATTGGCCTTCTCGTGCTCCAGCGGGTTGAGGTAGTCCACGTCACCGTTTTCGTCTTGGTCCGCCTTGCAGATAAACACAAAGTACTGGTCGTCCTTGTAGCTCCCGTCGAGGATCCCCTTACAGTATCGCAGCCTTTGCGCGCAGAAGCTCGTCGGGTCGTCGCCGGCAGTGGTGATGGCCACGACCAGCTTATTGACATAGGCCTTGGTCGCTTCCTTCAATCGGTTGTACGGCCGTGGATCCTTGTAAGCGTGGATTTCGTCCGCAATTGCGATATTGCAGTTAAACGAGTCCAGGCGGTCCGGGCTGTAGGCCAGCGCCTGCATGTCCAGCGATCCGCCCGCTAACTCGTCGATCGAAACCGAGTGCTCCATGTTGTTATCCAGCACGCGCCAGCCGTCAGCATTCGCGGCCTTGCGGTTGGGATAGAGTACGTTTTCGACATTATATCGCCAGTTGTCAAACGTCTCCATGGCCTGCTTCAGCGACGCGGCCACGACGTAGATCTTCGAGCCGCTCTTCCGGCTCAGCAGGCCGAGCGCCCAGGCGAAGGACGACAAGAACAGCGTCTTGCCCGATTTACGCGGGACGAAGATCAGCGCTTCCTTCACCACTCGAGAATCCGTGCCCGGGTGGTAGAAGATCAGCATGGCGTAGGCAATGTACTTTTCCCACGGTTCCAGCTTCACGGGCTCGCCGCGGAGAGGCCGGCCGCTCAGGTCTTCGCCCTGCCTGTGCTTAAACGTCTTCTCGATGATGCCGATGACAAAATCAGCGTCCCGTGTCCGCACCTCATACTCGCCGCCGTCGATCATCCGCAGAAACCGTTGGCACCCCTGGATCGCCTCCCGGCAAGCGGGCTTGGTGCCGTCGGCCACGGCTTGCGCGTAGGCCAGCACCTCCGCCGCATACTTGCCTTTGAGCATTATCCCTGCATCTCCTTCAGCGCTTCGACCAGCGCATTCGCTTTCTTCGGCGGCGCGAGGGCCGCGTCGTTGATCTTCTTCAGGCCGGACGGCGTAAGGCCAAGCTGCGCGGCGTACGCCAGGATATCTTTGCGCAGCGCTTCGATTGTTGACACGAGCGGCGACTTTTTGCCGCTCGAGGTCGAGCACTCGTAATTCAGCGCCTCAAATCTGGCCGTCAGCTCGTCGTACTGCTCCTTGAGCTGTCCCATGATCTTGATCATTGGGTCAAACTCGGTCTTATACACGCCGAGCGCCTCCATAGCCTTTTTGATCTGATTCTCGTTTCTGGTTTTCGCCATCGCGCTCACCTCCCTTCATGATTTCCCCGGATTTCGCGCCGGAGA
>CAVCBD010000050.1:0-15608 GCA_963599935.1 Acutalibacteraceae bacterium
CGCAGGTTGCAGCTAAAGATGGCATGGCCGCCCTGCGCGAGCAGGCGCGATACGCCGGCCAAAAGCTCAACATGGTCGCGCTGGACATCCCAGGTGCGACGGCCCATCTTGGACGAGTTCGAGAACGTTGGCGGGTCGACAAAGATCAGGTCCCAGCGGTTGCGCGTCTGGCGCTGGTCGCGAATCCAGGCGAGCACGTCGTCGCGCACAAAATGATGCTGAGGCCCCACAAAGCCGTTCTGGCGCATGTTGCGCTCGGCCCAGTCCAGATAGGTGTTGGAGAGGTCGACCGTCACGGTCTCCTCGACGCCGCCATCGGCCGCGTAGCAGGTGGCAGTGCCGGTGTAGGCAAACAGGTTGAGGAAGCGGCGCGCCTGCTTGGCGTGCTCGCGCACCAGGTTGCGGGTGACGCGGTGATCCAAGAAGATGCCCACATCCAGGTAGTCGTCAAAGTTGACGGCAAAGGTAAGGCCACCCTCTTCGATGAGCGGCAGACGGCGGCGCGCGATGTTGGCGCGCTCGCCCGATGCGCCCTTGCCGGCGCCCTGCTTGCCGTACTGCGAGCCGCCGCGCGAGCGCATGCGGGCCTTGGCGTGCACGTGCTCGGCCGGGACGTCCAGGATACGCGGCGCGATGGCCAAGATGTCGAGCATGCGGGCCTGGGCCAGTGCGGGGTCGATGGTCTTGGGCGCGGCGTATTCGGCGATGACGAGCCAGCGGCCCGGCGTCTGCGGGCAGCCCTCGTACAGGTCGATGGCGGCGGAGTAATCGGGCAGGTCGGCATCGTAGACGCGGTAGCAGCTCACGCCCTCGCGCTTGGCCCACTTGCGGCGCAGGCGGGCATTCTTGCGCAGGCGGTTGGCGAACTGCTCGGACTCGGGGATGAGCACGGGCAGCGGCTTGCCGTCGCCCAGGTCGAGCATGGCGGCAGGCTCGGGCATGGGGGTGCCGGCGGCTTCGTCGTTGGCTTCGTTGGCATCCGCAACCTCGGCCTCGGCATTCGCACTGGTCGAAGCCTCAAACGCCGCGGCGGCGTGGTCGAGCGAAGGCCAGACTTCGACGGTCGCCTCTTCGTTGTTGGGCATGACGGCGATCGAGCGCTCGGGCTCGGCGTGGAGCGCGCGGGCCAGCAATCCGTCGCGGGTGAGCGCGGCGACCGGCGCCGCGGCAAGCTCGGGCGCGCGGCGCAGCTCGCCGACCAGCGTCATGGCGTCGTGCATGAGCGAAAGCGGTGTCTCGGTCGTATCCGCGACCACGGCGGCGCCGGCGACAGCGCCCGCGTGGTCCAGTACGGTGGCGGACTTGGCGGCGCAAAAATCGACAAAGCGCTTGTAGCCGGCACATTTAACCATGCGCTCAGCGGTCTTACGGGCGGCGGGGTCAACATCCACGGCCACGATGCGCGCCTGGCGCTCGCGCGCTGCCGCCTCGCGCTCGCGCGCCTCGGCAAGCAGCTGCTCCCACAGGGCGGCATCGTGCAGCTGCCAGCCCTCAAAGCCCCAGCGCTCGCGTGCGGCGCCCGGGGCGCGGTCGGTCAGAATGTTCACGGCCTCCAGCAGCAGACCGCCGCCGGCGCACGAGGCATCGATCAGCGTGGGCAGGGCTTCGTTCTCGTAATCGTCGGCCGTTAGCTCGCGCTCGCACAGTGCAGTCCAGCCGACCTGCGCCAGCACCAGGGCGGCGTAGTCGGGGCGCAGCACGTGTGTGCCCTCGCCGGCGCGGGTCGCGGCGGACGGCAGGCGCTTGAACAGCGGGTCGCCCGAAAGGTCCAGGCTGATGCTCGCGCGGCGCTGGCGCAGCGAAAGCAGTAGGTGAACATCGGGGTCGGCGGCATCAACATCGGCGCGACGGCCCGTGGTCTCGGCCAGACGGTCGCACAGCGCGTCCTTGGCGCGCAGGGCCGAGAAGCGCGTGTTGCGCAGCTGCTCGGTCACGCTGCGGGCGGTGATGGCGATGGTGGCGCCGGGGCGGACGATGCTCTCCCAGGCGATGTCGTAAACGCTATCGTACAGCTCATCGGCATCCTGTGCCTCAAAGCGCCCGAGCACCACGAACACGCGGCTCGCCAGGCGCGACCATAGACAGGCGCGGTAGCCTTCTTCGAGCTCGCCCTCAAACGTAGCGCGGCCCTTCAGGCGGCGGACATGCGAAAGCCCGAGGCGTTTAAGCTCATCGGCGAGTGCGGACTCAAAGCCCTCGGGGCAGCTTGCGTAAAATTCCATGGGTGACCTCTCTGGTTGCGTCGCTCCATTATATGATGGATGCTTCGTTTGCCCTCATCCTCGAAAGGAACCCATATGATTGATGCGTGCCCCGAATCCGCTGTGCTCTTTTTTGACGTGGACGGCACGCTAACGTCGTTCGATCCCGACAACATGACCGACAAGGATTTCAATGCAATCCATCCGTCGAAGGCTGTTGTCGATGCATTTGGTCGCCTGCGCAATGCGGGTCACCAGGCATTTATCTGCACGGGTCGCCCCTTATGGCTGATTGCCGATGGCCTGCGCGCGCTGAATCCGGCGGGTATCGTTGCCATGGCGGGCGCCACGCTTGAGGTCGAGGGCCGCGTGGTGCATGAGGACTGCTTTGACGAGGACGTTATCGAGGAGCTTGCGCGCCGCGTTCTTGCTGCCGGCGTCGAGGCTTTTTTCGAGGCTAATGCTGCGACCTTTGCGACGGAGCCCGCGGGTGTCGAGCGGTCGTCTTTGCCTGGAACCCTCGTGGTGCACGACGTGGACCAGATGCGCATCGACGGCCGTCTGCGTATAGGCAAGGTGTGCCTGAATGTGCCGAGCCTGGCGTGCGTGGCCAACGACGATGGCTTCATCGATCGCAACTTTGAGCTGTGTAACACCGGCGGCCAGAACCGCGAACTGAGCCCCAAGGGCATCGACAAGGGCGTGGGCGTGGCGCGTGCGTTGGAGTACCTGGGTCGCGCGGGTAATGCGCGCACCTTTGGCTTTGGCGATTCGGGCAACGACCTGGGCATGCTTGCCGCCGTGGAGACGGCCGTAGCCATGGGCAACGCCATGCCCGAGGTCAAGGCCGTCGCCGACTACGTGACCGACGACGTCGCACACGACGGCACCGTCACGGCCATGCGCCACTTTGGCTTGATTTAACGCTGCGCGCGTCCCAGGCACCGCATCTCGCCGTTCAAACCGTCGCTTGCGTACCAAAGTACGCGTCGCTCCTCTTTCACGGCGACCTGCGGCACCTGGAACACGCTCGCTGACGTCTGCTCAACTAATAATCACCGTTTTTGTATGCTTAATCGATTTATCAAACCAAACGGTAACGTGTTTATACCGTTCACCGAGAAGGTAAAAACCCGCAGTTCACGCCTTGATAAACGTAGGTAAAGTGTTTAGCAGTTTACCGGCCGTATGCAAGCGAAAGGAATCAGGCAGATGGCAATCAAGGTGTTCGCTGACGGTGCAAACCTCGAGGGCATGCTCGACATGTACGAGAACGGCAACGTTCAGGGCTTCACGACCAACCCGTCCCTTATGAAGAAGGGCGGCGTGACGGATTACCGCGCGTTTGCCAAGGAGGTCTTGACCCACATCACCGATGTGTCCGTCTCGTTTGAGGTCTTTGCCGACGACGTCGAGACCATGGAGGTCGAGGCTCGCGAGATCGCTACCTGGGCCGAGAACGTCTACGTCAAGATTCCATGCGTGACCACCAAGGGCGAGTCCACCGCCGAGCTGGTCCGCAAGCTTTCGGCCGACGGCATCAAGGCCAACGTCACCACCATTTTTACGCCCGAGCAGGTCGATGAGATGGTCGAGGCCGTTGACGCCGAGACGCCGTCCATCATCTCGCTCTTTGCCGGCCGTATCGCCGACACCGGCGTCGATCCTATTCCATTTATGACGGAGTCGGTCAAGAAGGCCGCCGTCAAGCCCAACTGCGAGGTCCTGTGGGCGTCCACGCGTGAGCTTATCAATATTTACCAGGCGGAAGGATGCGGTTGCCAGATCATCACGGTGCCCAACAGCATCCTGGCCAAGCGCAAGAACATCGGCCGCGACCCGTACGAGGTCTCGCTCGACACCGTCCGCGGCTTTGCCAAGGATATCGCCTCGCTCGGGTTCCATATCCTGCCGTAACGCGAACACTGACTGCTCCGTGGGTTGTCCGCCCCGGCCTTTCCTTTCCCTATCGCTCACGCGCTTCGCGAGGGTCGCGCTAGGCAAAGGAAAGGCCGGGGCTGCCGACGCGGGCTTGCCAGTAGGTTCTGAACTGAATAAGACTTGGTTGGTGCCGCCTCTTTGACGAAGCGGCACTTTTTTGTCGGCGACGTAAGCGAGGGCGACGGCCGTATGGGACAGGTACAAATAATCGGTCGAACGAACCTGTCACCAATAAACGAATCGTCACGATGGGTGACATCGATGCTAGAAGCGCCCAAGCAGAAAATCGACAGCCGAAACGATTCTGATGCCGTCTATGTCCGTAGGGTGATCGCCATGACGTACGACGAGGATCTTCTCGTAACCGGCGGCAACCTTCTCGAGCGATTTTAGCTCGAAGGGGCGCAGTTCGCGATTGCGCGTGGCTTCCTCATCAATAGTGTCCGTGACCTGGATAAACTTGCGGTCCGCCCCGTCGCCGATAGCGACAAAATCAATCTCGGCATTTCGCATGTGTCCCGTGAAAACCCGATATCCATCGATGACGAGGCGGTTATATACGGCGTTTTCGAGGGCGCGTCCGCTATCGCTGCCGCGATAACCGTCGAGGTAGGCACGGAGTCCAAGGTCCTCGATATAATATTTTCCTCCGGTTTTGAGCACCTCGCGCCCTTTGATGTCAAAGCGGCAGGCATGGGAGAAGATATAGGTTTCCTCGAGCGCAGACACGCAGGTGTCGATGACGCCGTGCGAAGTTTTCGTTCCGTTCTCGTTCAAAGACCCGACAATCTTGTTAATCGATGTTGGGTTTGAGATGTTGTCGGCCAAATAGGCGCAAACCCTGTCGAGTAGGTCTCTGCTCGTTACGGCCCTCCGTCCTCGGCGGGCCTCCCGGGCCAAGATGTCGCGACCGACAATAGTCTGATAGGTGCTCCAGATGTAGTCTTTCATCTCTCGCTCGGGCAGGCTGGAGATCGCGAGATAGGGGAGCCCTCCAAATTTAAGGTATCGATCGAGCAGCTCGTCGAGTGGGGTGATTTCTTCCCTTCCAAAGACGGCATATCTGCTCGTGACCTCGGTCGGGCCAAGGAATTCGAGGTATTCGGAGAAAGACAACGGGTGCATTCTGATCTCGACGTATCTTCCCGAGATCAGGGTCGCTATTTCGCTTGAGAGCAAAAACGCATTCGAGCCCGTAACGTAGATGTCGCAGTCTTTGTCG
This sequence comes from Acutalibacteraceae bacterium, assembly GCA_963599935.1. Taxonomy (GTDB): domain Bacteria; phylum Actinomycetota; class Coriobacteriia; order Coriobacteriales; family Coriobacteriaceae; genus Collinsella. Next base: position 5,365 of record CAVCBD010000050.1, read on the forward strand.
ACGCGAAGCGCGTTGATGGCCTTCTCCCAGCTGGCAACTTCTTGCAGCTCGTCGAAGAAGAGATAGCACCTTCCGCTCGACGGCATCCGTTCGACGACATGGCGGTAAAGCTCGCGCCAATCGCGAATTCCCTCGAGCTCGAATGATTCCATTCGAAAGGAGAGGAGGCATTCGGCCGGTACGCCGTCTTTAGCAAGATAGGAGCGCATCATGTCGAGCAACGTTGATTTGCCGCATCGCCGCATGCCAGTGACGACCTTGATGACATCTGAATCGCGAAAGGCAATCAGCTTCTTGAGGTAGTTGTCCCTTGCTACGGGCTGCCCGTTCATTGTTCGTCCAATCTGCAAGTTTTTCTCAGAGCGTAACAAAAACTTGCAAAATTTGCAAGTTTTTCCCATCAGGTGAGAAAAACTTGCAAGTTCGGCGATGGGCGGCGGTGGTTCGCCTTTTGCTGTTACTTCTCCTGCACCATGGTGAGGGAGATCTTTTTGCGGTCTCGGTCGACCTTTTCGACCCATACCTTCACCGTGTCTCCGACGCGCACCACGTCGCTCGGGTGCTTGACGAAGCGGTTGGCCAGCTTGGAGATGTGCACGAGGCCGTCCTGGTGTACGCCCACGTCGACGAAGGCGCCAAAGTCGACGACGTTGCGCACCGTGCCCTTGAGCTCCATACCGGGTTTCAGGTCGTCGATCGAAAGCGCCGAGCGGCTAAAGACCACCTCGGGCGCGTCGTCGCGCGGGTCGCGGCCGGGCTTCTTGAGCTCGTTGACGATGTCGATGAGCGTGAGAGTGCCGCAGTCGAGGTCGCTTGCCAGCGCCGAGATGCTGCCCAGGCGGCGCTCGATGTCGGGCACGCCGCCACGGCTGAGCTCACTGGCCGCCACACCGGCGCGTTCCAGGACGGCCGTTGCCACCTCGTAGCTCTCGGGGTGGACGCTCGTCGCGTCGAGCGGGTTCTTGCCGCCGCTGATGCGCAAAAAGCCCGCGGCGTTGAGGTATGCCTTGGGTCCCAGTTTGGGGACCTTCTTAAGCTGGCGGCGATCGGTAAAGGCGCCGTTTTCCTCGCGGTAGGCCACGATGTTTTTGGCCACGCTCGGCGTGATACCCGATACGTATCCCAGCAGGCTCGCGCTCGCGGTGTTGACGTCGACGCCCACGCGGTTGACGACGTCTTCCACCACGTGGCCCAGCGTGCGCGAAAGCTCGGCCTGGTCAAGGTCGTGCTGGTACTGGCCCACGCCGATGGACTGGGGCGGAATCTTGACGAGCTCGGCCAGCGGGTCCTGCAAGCGGCGGCCCAGGCTCATGGCGCCGCGCACGGTGACGTCCAGGTCGGGATACTCCTGACTCGCAAGCTCGGAGGCGGAGTACACCGACGCGCCTGCCTCGTTCACAATCGTGTAGCGAAGGCCGGGCGCCTGCTCGGCAATGAACTCCGAGACGACTTCCTCGGTCTCGCGGCTGGCGGTGCCGTTGCCGATGACGATGGTGTTGACGCCGTCCTTTTTGACGAGGCGGGCGAGCTCGCGCTTGGTGCCGGCGACGTCGTGGCGCGGCTTGGTGGGGTAGACCACGCCGTGGTCGAGCAGCTTGCCGGTCTCGTCCATGACGGCGACTTTGCAACCGGTACGGTAGCCCGGGTCGAGTGCGAGCACGCGGGCGCCGCGGACGGGGCGGGCCGAGAGCAGGCCCTCGAGATTCTTAGCAAAGACGTTGATGGCCTCGGTCTGGGCGCGGACGGTGAGCTTGGCGCGGGCCTCGCGCTCCAACGAGGGGGCCATGAGGCGCTTGTAGCCGTCGGCGATGGCGGCGTCGAAGACCGGGGCGAAGACACCCTGGCGGCGGGGCCAGCGGCTGCCGAGGCGCGCCGTGGCGGCGGCGCCGTCGACGTTCACGCGCACGCGGAGCTTGCCCTCGCGCTCGCCGCGGTCGATGGCCAACACGCGGTGGTTGGGGATGCGGCGCAGCGGCTCGTCAAAGTTGTAATAGGGCTCGTAGGGAGTCTTCTCAGCGGGGTCGGTGGCCTCGACGACGATATCGGCGGTGTTTTGCGTAAAGGCGCGCAGGTCGGCGACGTTCTCGGGGTCCTCGGCCACCGTCTCGGCCACAATGTCGGCCGCACCTGCGAGCGCTTTCTCGGCAGTGTCGAAGCCCGCCTCCTCGTTGACGTAGGCCGCGGCGGCGTCGAGCGCGCTGCCCTTGGCGGATGCCTGCATGATGATCATGTTGGCGAGCGGCTCCAGGCCGGCCTCGCGGGCCTTCTGTGCGCGGGTCATGCGCTTTTTGCGGTAGGGCTTGTAGAGGTCCTCGACGCGCTGGAGCTGCGTGGCCTCGCGAATCTGCTGCTCGAGCTCGGGCGTGAGTTTGCCCTGGGCGTCGATGAGCAGGATGACATCGTCTTTACGCTGCTCAAGGTTGCGCAGGTAGGACAGGCGCTCATCGAGCGCGCGCAGGGCGACGTCGTCCATGCCGCCCGTGGCTTCCTTGCGGTAGCGCGAGATAAAGGGGATGGTGTTGCCCTCGTCGATGAGCTTGACGGCCGCCTCGACATTGGCGGCCTTAAGGTTGAGCTCGCGGGCGAGCTGGGCGATAAGATCCATGGAACTCCTTGCGTTTAAGGTGCGTTTGCAGCACAGGGCTACCAAGGATACCACCCGCCCCTGCGTCCAAGTAGTCTTTTTGGGACGGGGCCCTTTTAGCTGCCCCGGCCGTCAATCGGCCAAACCATTCGCGTTATCAGCCGGGGTAGCTAAAAGGGCCCCGTCCCAAAAAGACTACTCTTCTGGCGTGGAGCTGAGTCGGCATCCATAAGTAGTCAAAAAAGACCCGTCCTAGCAAGATTGTTTTGAGGCTGTGCCACGAAAACGGCCTATTTACTACGTTTGGCCAGTATGGGTCGACCATACCTGGTTTTTCCGAAAATCGGCAAGCCGTCTACCTGCGGTTTTGATTTCGCGAAATTCGGCATGGTTGAGGATAATCGGCTAAACGTAGTAGATAGGCCCGTTTTGTGGCGAACGATTCAAGCCGAGGCGCAAAATAGCCCCCGGGCTAAGAAAAATCATCACCAACGTAGTCAAAACGCCCCGCGGGCAGGAGGCTGCTCGCGGGACGAAGAAGAGGGGCTAATTTGTGTCGGGCCGAGGGGTTCGGCGTAGGGTTTGCCTCGGCCCGCTTAAGGCTTTACAGCTCGACGAGGTTGCCGGTCTCGGCGGCCTCCTTGATGGCGTTGAGAAGCGTGAGCGTCTTGACGTTGTCGGCGGGGGTCACGACGGGCTCGACCTCGCGGCGAACGACCTTCACAAAGTGCTTGAGCTGCATCTTGTGCGGCAGCGCCGGATCCACAGCCGGGATCTCCATCTGCAGCGGCTTGTGCCAGTTGGAGGCGCCGTCATAGGAGAACTGGTGCAGGCGGGGCAGCGACAGGGCGCCCTTGGTGCCGCCGATAAAGTAGGCATCGGCGTCGAAGGGACGGTACTGCGGGTCCTCGCGAGCGGTGGCCTCCCAGTTCCAGGGGCTGGCGGTAGCGTCGGAGATGGTCATGCTCGCAAGCGCGCCATCGGCAAAACGGACGTTGACCACGGCGGAGTCCTCGGTCTCAAAACCGCGGGCGGCGCTGGACTGCATGCCCTGGACGGCGACGGGCTCACCCAGCAGGTAACGGAGTAGGTCGACGTCGTGCACCAGGTTGACCAGGATCGGGCCGGCACCCTTCTTGCGGCGCCACTCGACGTCGAAGTACTCGTCGTTCTTATAGATCATGTAGTGGAAGCTCGACACGGTGAGCTTGCCCAACTCGCCGGACTCGATGATTTCCTTGGCTTTGTTGACGAAGGGATTGTGGCGACGGTGCTGGCCCACGAGCACGGGCACGCCGGCGGTCTCGGCCTCGGCGGCAAAGGCCTGGGCATCCTCGAGGTCGTTGGAGATCGGCTTCTCGACCAGCGGCACAATATTGCGCTTCACGGCCTCGCGGGCAACGCCCAGGTGTAGGTCGTTGGGGGTGGCGATGATGACGGCCTCGGGCTTGACCTCGTCCATCATCTGGGCGGGATCGGTGAAGAACGGCACGCCGGCGGCCTCGGCCGTGGCGCGGGCGCCCTCAAAGGCGTCGGCGATGGCGACGAGCTCGGCCTCGGGCTCCTCGGTGACAAAGCGGATGTGGTTGCGGCCCATGGCGCCGGCGCCGATGACGGCAATGCGGACGGGGTTGAGCTCAGACATTTCGACTCCTTAATGGTGGTGGCGGTGGAATGCGGCAAGGGGGCGGCCCTTGCCGCATCAAGCAAAACTAAGCGGACTTCTTCTTGCTGTCGGAGACCATCATGTAGACGGTGAGCACGACGGCGATGGCGGCGATCACGATGGCGCCGTAGAAGGACTGCTGGTAGGCGGCGCTGCCGGCCTCGGCGTGATACAGCACGGCGGTGATGGGCTGGCTGATCCAGGTGGAAGCGGCATAGCCCAGGAACATGATGCCGTAGTTGACGCCGATGTTGCTGGTACCAAAGGCGCCACCGGTGAGCGGCGGGTAGATGACGAGCAGGGCGCCAAAGCTAAAGCCGAGCAGGGCGAGCGCCACAAAGAACATGGCCTGCGTAAAGCTCATCGACATGATGACGAGGGCGACGATGGTGACGACAAGGCTGATGAGCAGCGACTTGTAGGCGCCGAGCTTGTCGATGATCTGGCCAAAGGACAGACGACCGACCAGGTTGGCGCAGGTGTTGACGGAGACCACCACACCGCCGAGGGCGACGGCCGCGGCGCTCGTGGGGTCGGCGAAGAGCTGGACGGCGGCGATGGAGGCAACCTTGCCGACGAGCAGGGTGCCCGCGGTGGCGGCGAAGGCGAAGGTGATGATGAGGACCCAGAAGCGCGGGGTCTTGACCATCTCGCCCGGGGTGAGGTCACCGAAGGTGCCGGCATGCGCGCCGCCCTTGGGGGCCTCGAAGCCCTCGGGCAGCCAACCGGCCTCGGGGGCCTTCAGGAACAGGGCGGAGGCGGCAATCATCACGAAGAAGATGACGCCGAGTGCCTTGAGGGCGCCAAAGATGCCCAGGCTCGGGATGAGCAGCGAGGCGAGCACCGGGGACAGCACGGCGGGGCCGGCGGTCGAAGCGGCCAGGGTGATGCCGGAGGCGAGACCCTTCTTGTCGATGAACCACTTTTGGCCGGTGGTGAGCGCCGGGTTGTAGCCCAGGCCGTTGCCGATGGCGGCGACGAGCGAGAACCACAGGTAGAACTGCCACGGCTCGGTGACGGTGCCGGACATGAACCAGCCCACGCCGTAGCACACGGCGGCGGCGATCACGACGTTGCGCGGACCGATCTTGTCGGAGATGCGGCCGGCGAAGATGCCCGTCACGGCCATGATGGTCTGGAAGACGGGGAAAGCCCAGGCAAGGGCGCTCGACCACTCGGGGTAGACGGCGAGCAGATTCTTGCTCACGACGGAATATAGCGCGATGGAGCTGATGAAGAACATGGTGACGCACGCGGCGGAAAGCACGACGGCGCGACCCTTGTTGGAGTTGGTGGAAGCCATTGGACTCTTTCTAATCGATACGGGGGAGGAGCGGGCGTGTCCGCGGGGCCTCCCTGTCAGGCTGGTTTACTGGTCAGTCGGCTTGGCGACGCCGGACTCATCGGACCAGAGATCGACACCCTTGTCCTTAAGGTAGTTGTCGGCATAGGCGCGACGGCCGCCGGGCTTGGCGGTGAGGTCGCCCATCATGTTGGAGAAGCCGCCGTCGACCTTGATGGCGTCGCCGGTGGTAAAGTCCGAGCGCGTGGACGCCAGGAACATGACGGCGTTGGCGATATCGCTGACCTCGCCGATGCGGCGCGTGGCGATCAGGCGGCTGCGGCTCTTCTCGACCTCGGGGTCGGCGTAGAAGTTGGCCGACATGGGGGTCTTGACGAAGCAGGGCTCGACGCAGTTGGAGCGCACGCCATACGGGCCCCACTCGGCGGCAAGCATCTTGGACATCATGTTAACGCCGGCCTTGGTGGAGCTGTACACGCCCGAGAACGTCTCGGGGGAGTGGCTGGCGACGGTGGAGATGTGCACCAGGCGGCCCTGGCCGGCCTTGATCATCTCGCGACCAAAGCGCTGCGAGGTGATGAAATAGCCGGTGAGGTTGACGTTGAGCACCTGCTCCCAGTCGCTCAGCGGCAGGTCCTCCATAGCGGCGAAGCGCAGGATGCCGGCGGTGTTGACGAGGACGTCGACGCGGCCGAAGTTGGCGATGGTGGCGTCGACGGCGGCCTGAACCTCGGCCTCGTCGGTGGCGTTCATCTTGTAGCCCTCGGCGTGGATGCCAAACTCGGCGGCGAGGTCAGCGGCAGCGGCCTTGACCTTCTCCTCGTCCAAGTCGAGCATGACGACGTTGGCGCCATTGCGGGCGAACTCGCGGCAGATCTCGGCGCCCATACCGCCGAGTGCGCCGGTCACGGCGCAGACATCGCCCTCGAGCTTAAGCCAATTGCTCATAGGAACTTCCCTTCTCGTGCCTCCCGGTGGGCCGTTCCCATTTATCGACCCACGTGGTTTTCGCTGGTTATCGTATGCTTTGCGTTTGCGCAGGTGAATTGCATATTTGTTAGAATGGCGTTAACCGTAGGTTTACGCCACGTGCCGCAGTTTGCCTGTGTTGAGCGTGTGACCTGCGAAAACGACCCCCTGCGGCACCGTGTGGCCGTACGTGCGAAAACGGAGAGATGACGTGTACGATCGACGACTTGAGGCTATTTCGGCCGCTGCGGAGCTGGGAAGCTTCTCGCGCGCCGCGGCAAAGCTGCACGTGTCGACGCCGGCGCTCGTCAAACAGGTGTCGGGGTTCGAGGCCGAGTTTGGCATCACGCTGTTCGAGCGCTCGCATTCGGGCGTCAAGGTGACGCCGGCGGGCGCGCTGTTAGTGGACGACGCGCGCTCGATCATGCGCCAGTCCGAGGATGCCCTGCGCCGTGCCCGGCGTGCGGCGGGAGATGGCGGTGCGGTGCGCCTGGGCGTGTCGATGATGTGCCCGGGCCGTCAGACGCTTTCGATGTGGACGGGCGTGCACGAGCTGGAGCCGTCGCTGCGCTTTGAGATTGTGTCGGTGAGCGACCTGTACGACGAGCGCGAGACCGTTATGCGTAGCTTGGGCCGCGAGGTCGATGTGGTGCAGTCGAGTTTTTCGACCCCGCGCTGGGGCGATGGGTGCCAAAAGCTCCTCATCGTCAACGTGCCGTTTTATATCGATGCGCCGCGCACGAGCCCGCTTGCGCGCAAGAGCCGCATCACGGTTGCCGACTTGGAAGGCATGCGCCTGCGCGTGCTTCGCCACGGCAACGACGCCATGGACAGTCTGCGCATCGACCTTTTGGCCGACGGTGGCGTGGATGTCATCGACGTCGATAGCTTCGACTTCGCGCTCTTTAACGAGGCCGAGGAAAAAGGCGACGCGGTGCTCACCTGCGGCGCGTGGTCGGGCGTGCACCCGGCTTTTGTGGGCATGCCGTTCCTATGCGGCCGCGAGGTACCGGTCTATTTGCACTATCCACTCGAGCCCACCTTACAAGTGCAAAAGTTCGTCAACGCCATGGCCCAACTCCTCAAGTAGCTCATTTGGGACGGGGCTTTTTTAACTACTCTCGCTGTCCTAGAAAAATCTCAGCAAACAAATGAGGTTCCGGCCATAAGGCCGAGACCTTACATGCTTCACCTTCAGTTTTACGTTTCGAGCGGAGCAGCGCAGGAGGCTGGGGCCACGGGGTATAACCTCCGCGCGCAGTTGCGCAGCGAAGCGAGAATGTTTGAGCACGGAGGTTATACCCCGTGGCCCCAGCCTCCGGTGGGAGCTACTCCGTCAAAACACGACAGCTTTTTCTAATGACATGAAAGATGCCGCTCGGGACATATAAGATGCCGCTCGGTAAACTCACCGCAGAGCACGGTTGTCTTTTCGGGGGGGGGGATACCATTTCTTCTACACGTACGTAGAAAAGGAGTGTCTATGCAGTGCTATTCAAGACGGCAGATCGTTAAACATATGGGATTGGCTGCAGGATGTTTGCTGCTATCCCCCTTGAGTGGCTGCTCAACAAACGACAGGCCAATCGATTCCGCAGATAACACTGCATCAGATAAGGAGCAGTTCGATTGGCTTGAAGCGACGGGGACGTATACGCCCTCCGACGCTTTCAAACAAAAGGGGCTTTGGTTCACTTTTGGTAATGACTATGCAGACGGACGTGAGAGCGTTGCTAAAGACACATCGATAACGGCAATCTTTGAATTTTACGGAGACGGAACGGTTACATGTTGGAATGTATACGACGAAACGGGCTCTTCGGTGATTCGATTTAGGGACCTTGAAGGTCTTTCGGATAAAGAAGTTCTCTCGATGGCTAAAGAGCATTGGCCCATATCGCAGGACGAATTTGAAAGCAAAAAGCAAAATGTGATCGATGAGCTCTCTTCTAGTTACGAGGACCTAAAGGCCGAGGCAGCGGATAATCCTGACTTGAATGTTGAAAATGCCTACTTCTCGCGTTTTTTTGAAGACCTTAAATCTATGTCGTTGCCAAAGGAACCAGAGGGCAAATCCTATTCGCTTAAGGTTCAAACAGACGACACAGGCAACAACACGGAATATGAGAAAGTATGCTTGCCGACAGTGGATATCCTAGGGTGCTTAGCCTTAGCGGGGGAGGTGCCGCAGCATGGGGCAGAAAGGAGCTCTGGTATTCACTCCTTAGAGCCGATGACGATACTAAGTACGAATCCATATCTAACTCGTACCTCAGCTGCTACGTCAATCGAGAGGTTAATCTCATCGAAAGCGACACCAGCGATGATGTATACAGCTCAACTTATCAAGGATTTGGCGGAATAGTTACCCGAACAGGTGGCTCAGCATCTTTTGTTCTTGATGAGCCAACTTCCGATGAAGTCGAAGCTGACTGATTATAGGCATTTCCTCTTTGCTCAAGCAGCTCCAGGGTTTCACGTTAGAACTAATATTTAATCTACGTCAATTAGTGCTCATTGCCACACAGGCAATGAGCACTTTGATTTCCAAAGACTTTGCATGACAAAGGGGCGTTCCTTTGCTGCGTCCACTGTTGACGGCTACACTCAGAGAGCGTCCCAAATTAGCTATCATTTTATTTGGCAAGCAATATCTGCAGGTAATCGCGCTTTCTGTGGAGGACGCGGTCGATATAGACCTTCTGGTGATAGCGGTAAAACGCGAGATAATTGTCACAGATCACGAACCGGTAATCGGAGCGTAGGGGATGGATCGATGAAAGTGGCGTGCCCGACTCCGGGAAGCTGGAGAGCAGGTCTATCCGAGCGAGGATGCCCTCTACGATTCTCTCCGCTGCTGCGGGATTGTCCTTTTCGACGGCAATATAGTCCCAGATGTCGTCGAGATCTTGCAGAGCCAGCGGAGAGTAGACGACCTCGAAGCTATGCATGGCTTGCGGCCTTGCGGCGGAAGTGCTCGGCGACGTTGTCCGACGAGACCCATCCGCTCTCATCACCCGAGCTGCGTCCGCGCTCAAGCTCGGACATCAGTGTGCTAATGGCGCAAAATCGGTCGTAATCTTTCATGTCGAGCACAGCGTAGCAACCGTGCCCATTTTTGGTCAGAAACACCGGGGAACCCTCGTGGACATCGGAGAGCGCCTCGTTGTAATTGCGCAAATCGGAAACAGGTTTAATGGCAGGCATATAAGGCTCCAATCGATGTACGGGAACTTACGATAAATTATACGTATAATATGCAGCACCTGCCAGCCAAAACACCCCCACACAAAACGAGCCCCTGGCCAACTGGCCAGGGGCTCACCAACTTTAATTTCGTTTTAAGTGACGGGCGATTGCGTGCAGGGGGTCTCCCAGGCGGGCCGGGGTGTAACCTCCGCGCGCAGTTTCGCAGCGAAGCGAGAATGTTTGAGCACGGAGGTTACACCCCGGCCCGCCTGGGAGACCCCCGTGGAACAAACCTGTCTACTCCAGCTCAAACGCGCCGGTGTACAGCTGGTAGTAATACCCGCGCTTGGCGATCAGCTCGTCGTGGTTGCCGCGTTCGATGATGCGGCCGTGATCCAGACAGATGATCGCGTCGGAGTTGCGCACGGTGGAGAGACGGTGCGCGATGACAAACGTCGTGCGGCCCTCCATGAGCTTATCCATGCCCGCCTGCACGATGGCCTCGGTGCGGGTGTCGATGCTCGACGTGGCCT
>CAVCBD010000051.1:0-15483 GCA_963599935.1 Acutalibacteraceae bacterium
CCATAAAGAGCGTGATGGTATTGCCGATGGCGGTCTCGGCGCGATCGAAGCGGCGCGAGCCCACGGCGTGGCCGACGATGACCGTCGTTCCCATGGCCAGACCAACGAGTGTCACGGTAATGATATAGAGCGTCTGTGCGCCGTTGCCCACGGCGGTGATGCCGGCAGCGCCGCTAAACTGCCCCATCATGTACAGATCGGCCATGCCGTAGAGCATCTGCAAAAAGTACGAGAGCATATAAGGCAGGGCAAAGACCGCGATGGTCTTAAGGACATTGCCGCGTGTGAGGTCGTGTTCCATGGGCGGGGCACTTTCTGGCTTGGTTCGTTTAGCTACCAGTGTAGTGAAAACCCTACAACGATTGTAGAGTCAAGGTTTGTATTGGCGGCGGGGCGAAAAAGTCACGACCGCGGACATTTCCAAATGAATACGGGGGCGCGCCTTGCCGAATACGATGCTTTGACCCCTCCGTGCCCCCTCACCTCGCCTCAAACCATCACAACATTCGACGTTTTTTGACAAAATCGGGAAAAGCATCGAATGTTGGGACGGTTTTTCTGTCATCCGATCGGGTGGAATCGCTAACTTGCATGTAAAGGTGTGCGAATCCGCGAGCAGGGGAATAAGGTTGGTTATCCGACCCATTGGAGGGCTCATGGACCTGCCGATCGTCCTGTCCCATAAGACTGCCTGGCTGTACCACAACGTGGCGCGCCCATCTGAGCCGCTCTCGCGAGCAAGCAGTCTATACGATGAGGACTCGCTTGCCAGCGAGGCGCAGTCGACCGCGGGCCTGCCCAAATTGGGGCTCGATGCCAAGGGGCTGAGGGCTTCGACGGCAGTTGGGATCGTTACCGACTATCTGGTTTCGCTTGGTATTCCACGAGAAGAGCTCGATCATATCGATACGCTCGTTAACTTCGATTTTGAGCGCTCGACGCCGGCTGGATTTAGGTGCCACGTGTTTGGGGCGCCGGTACCCCCAGGCCATCTTATCGAGGTGGCGGAGGGCCTTCTAGTGGTTGATGAGGTCATGTGCTTTGTCCAAGCGGGTTCGTGGATGAGCGAGCCCGAGCAGCTGGAATATGGCTACGAAATCTGTGCCCGATACCATTTGAATCATCTGTCGACAGGCGATTATATCGAGATGGGGCAGAGGTATACCGTTGCCGACTTGATCGCTTATTGCGATGAGAACCGATCTCGTCAGGGGGCTACACGTGCGGCTGCCGTGCTCAAACGCGTGCACGATGGCGCGCGGTCGCCCATGGAGACGGCCACCGCGATCATGGTCGTCGCGAAGCGTTCCCAAGGTGGGCTCGGGTACACCAGGGTTGAGCTCAACCATCGGGTCGATGTTCCCAACGATTTCAAATATCTCGCTAAGGCTGGGTATTTCGAGATCGATGTATATGCACCTGCGAGCGGTACGGGGATTGAATACAACGGCTCGGACCATCTCGATAAACAGCGCAGTGCGTCTGACGCTGAGCGTATGACCGTTCTGAGCGCGCTGGGCTTTAGGATGATTGTCCTCACCGGGACCCAGTTTGCCCATCAGTTGCAATTGCACCGGGCGATGAATGCCATTGCGCTCGCTATGGGTCTCAAGTGCGACCGAAGCGAGACGTTCCAGAAACGGCAGAATGACCTGCGGGAATTCGTGATTCGGCACTGGAGTGGCGGCCTTTAGGGGCGTCGGCTTGTCTTCCGAGCCCTGCGGACACCTAAACCGTCCCAACATTCGACGTTTTTTGCCAATATCGGGAAAAGCATCGAATGTTGGGACGGTTTGAATGCTGAGGATGGGCTCGGGAAGCCCTTCTTGCTCGAATGGCCTGTCCTGTCGTACGCGTGTCGACCCGGTTCCCGTGTGCGGTACTATATTCCCTGAAGAATAATGGCCTGCGCGAGGGGAGGATTGCGTGGACGAGCGCCTGCAACATGACGGTTTTGGCCGCGATATCAACTACCTGCGCATTGCCGTGACTGACAAGTGCAATTTTCGCTGCATCTACTGTATGCCCGCCGACGGCGTGGCACCGCGCGCGCATGACGAGCTACTCAGTGCCGAGGAAATTGCTCGCTTTGTACGTCTGGTGGCGGGGGAAGGCATTCGCCGCGTGCGCCTGACGGGTGGCGAGCCGCTGGTCAGCCGCCGCATTATTCCGCTCATTCGCGACATCCGCGCGATCCCGCAGATCGAGGACATCTCGCTCACCACTAACGGCGCCCCGCTACCCAAGTTGGCGCCGCAGCTCAAAGACGCCGGGCTCGACCGCGTCAACATTTCGCTCGACACGCTCGACCCCACGCTTTTTGGAAAGATTACACGTCTGGGCCGGCTCGAGCAAACCATGGCCGGCATCGATGCGGCGCTTGCTTGGGGCTTTGAGCCGGTTAAGGTCAACTGCGTGGTGGTGCGTCGCCTCAACCAGGATGTGGCGGCCCTCGCGCGCTTGACCGTTGACCGCCTCATCCACCTGCGCTTTATCGAATACATGCCCATCGGCGACGAGCATACGAGCTCGCATTGCGCCGTGGACCCGCACGCGCCCACGCTCAATCCCGAGTTGTGGGACGCGAGCGATACCGTGCCGAGCGACGAGCTGCGGGCACGCATCAATGTCGGCGCCGCCGCAGCTGGCCTGGGCGAGCTTGAGCCACTCGACATCAACGACGCTCCTGCCGGTGCCGGTCCCGCACGCTATTGGCGCTTTCCGGGCGCAGCGGGCACGGTCGGCTTTATTAGCGCCATGTCCAACCATTTTTGCGCGAGCTGCAACCGTCTGCGCCTGACGGCCGACGGCAACGTACGCCCCTGCCTGTTCAGCGATGCCGAGTATTCGGTTCGCGAGGCGCTGCGCCGTGGTGATGATATGCAGGTGCTTTCGATTTGGCGCGATGCCGTGGCTCACAAACCGCAGGAACACGCGATAATTGAGGGCACGCAACGATTTATGTCCCAAATCGGAGGATGATCATATGGCCAAGAGCAGGTACGCCGATGCCACCAAGGCCGCTCGCAGGGCCGCGATGTCTGCCCACAAAGCCACGTCTGCCAGCAAAGACGCCGCGACCGCTGCCGTGCAACCGACCGCCAGCAATAACGTCGTCGACTCTGCCCGCGACGCCCGCCGCGATGAGCTGACGCATGTGGACGCCAAGGGCGAGGTGCGCATGGTCGACGTGTCCGACAAGGCCGAGACCCATCGCATCGCCATCGCCGAGGGTGCCATCCTCATGCATCCCGAGACGCAGGCCATGGTGCTGCAGGACCGCGCCAAAAAGGGCGACGTGCTTGCCTGCGCGCGCGTGGCGGGCATCATGGCCATCAAGCGCACGAGCGACATCATTCCCATGTGCCATCCGTTGCTCATTACTAAGAGCAAGTGCGACATTGCGCCCATCGCTGCGGCGGGGACGCCGGCCGATGACGTGCCCGAGGGCTGGGCGCCGGCGCGCGCGGACGGGCAGGTTGGCTTTCACGTGCTGGTCACGGCGGGCGTGACGGGCAAGACGGGTATTGAGATGGAGGCGCTGACCGGAGCGAGCGCCGCGTGCCTTACGATCTATGACATGTGCAAGGCCGTCGATCGCGGCATGGAGATCGTCGACGTGCGCCTGCTGCACAAGGAAGGCGGCCGTTCGGGTGTGTGGGACCGCGCCGAGCGCCAGGCCGCTGCTGTTGAGTCCGTGGCCGCTGACGGTGCCGCGCCCGCGAGCACACCCGTCGCCGTTGCACCCGCAGCTCCCGCCCCGGCCGTCCCCGCCATCGCGTTTATCGGTTACCAGAACTCGGGCAAGACCACACTTGTCGAGAAGGTCATTGCCGAGCTCACCCGCCGCGGCCTGCGCGTGGGTTCGCTCAAGCATCATGGACATCACGGCTTTGATATCGACGTGCCCGCTAAGGATACGTGGCGCCATCACCAGGCTGGCTCCAAGCACGTGGGCCTCATCTGCGCCACGCGCTGGGCGGAGTACGCCGACACGCGCGAGGAGGACGAGATGCCCGCGCGTGAGCTGCTGTCGCGCTACAACGATGTCGACGTGGTGATCATCGAGGGCTACAAGACCGAGGGCTTCGACAACATCGTGGTCGCGCGCTCCGGTGTCGACCGTCTGCGCGGCAAGAGCTCGCTCGACCTGGTCGACGGCCGCACACTTGCCCTTGCCTGTAATGAGGCCTTGGCGCGTCAGGCCTTCGACGCCGGCTTTGCGACCCGAGCCATCAACATCAACGATGCCCGAGCCATCTGCGACCTTATCCAAGATCATCTGGCCTAAAACCTGCCAAAAAGGGACAGGTTTGTTTTGGCAGGTTTTATCTGGGCAAACGCCATTTCCACCACAAAGGGGCCAGGCACCTTTGTGGTGGTTTTTGCTTTGGTAGATGGTTGGGACATGCCTTACAATCTACCAAGTAGTTCATGACGGGCGAAAAACGGAGAGAAGGGTCCTGATGCGTCCTTAATGTTTCATGCGGATAGATTGATTTGACAGACGGTGGCGAATGCCCGCCGTCCGCATTCGTATGAAACAAGGAGTTTCCATGCTCGCCTCTCTTTTCTCAAAGCCTCAATCATCGCTGTCCGTACAGGCCAAGCGCCTGGTGGCGATGCGCTTCCTCATCTACACCGGCTTTCAGACCAGCTACTTTATCGGCGTCATCGGAACGCTCACCTATGCGGACGATGCCTCGGTCGTCGCGACATCGCTGGCCGTTCTGTTTATGAACGTTTTCGTGATCCTGGGATCCTTTGCGGGCGGCGCTGCGCTCGACGTCTGGGGTCCGCGCCGCCATTTCTTGCTGAGCATCGTCGGCGCGCTCGCAACTGGCACGGCGATCATCGCTTTTGGTAGCGCGACCGGCATCGTCCTGCTCGGCGCGGTGTTCTTAGGCCTTACGATGGGATTCGCCCAGCCCATTGCCACGTCCTATCCGGCCTACCTCACCGACGATCCTGTCGAGCTCAAAGACATCAACTCCGCCATCGCCATGTTCTCAAACGTGAGTATCATCGTTGGCCCCACGTTGGGTGGCTTTGTCGCGGCGGCTGCGTCGTCGCGCGCGGTGTTTGTGCTCATGATGCTCTTTACCGTGCTGGCGTTCGTCGCCGGTTGGGGCTTTAGGCAAAGTGCAGGTCAGGCCGTCACACACGAAGACAAACCCGCGATCGGCGACATCACATCGAATAAGGCCAGCCAAAGCCCCGACCCCAACACATCTTCCCGCGCCACCTTCGCAGCCAGCATCAAGACAGTCTTCACCAACAGCGTTCTCGCGCTACTTTTCTGCATCATTTTTCTTTCGAACTTTGGCTACGGTGCCTTCGATCCGCTGGAGTCGTTCTTCTACCGCGATGTCCTGCACGTCGGTGTCGAATGGATGGGCTGGCTCTCGTCGGCCTCGGGCGTGGGCGCGCTGCTGGGCGCCATTGTTGCGCTCCGTTTGCCGCCGCACTTGGTCAACCTCAAAACGCTGCTCGTGGCGCTTATGTCCGTGGGCTTGGGAAGCCTGCTCTATGTGGGGACGTCGTACGTGGGTGTGGCCCTTGTCGGCCAAATCGCCCTGGGCATAGCTTGGGGCATCGTCAACCCGCTCCACAACACGATCGTGCAAACGACGGCCCCGCTCGAGCAACTCGGTCGCGTGAACTCGGTCATGGGCTTTGGCAACATGTTCGCCGGCGTGGCGCCGCTGGCGATTGCCCCGTGGCTGGCGGCGACATTTGGCGTGCAACAGACGCTCGTAGGGGCGGGCATGGTCGTGACGGCGGTTCCCGCGGCGTTGCTGCTGCTTGGCCGCTGGCACTTGGATTGTGCCGCAAAGCAGTAAAAAGCATCACAACATTCGATGAAAATCGCGATTTTGCCGAAAAACGTCGAATGTTGTGATGCTTTTCGTTGTGGTCGAGACGGTTTTCGCTATGGACGGTACGGTTTTCGCTACGGACGGCGCGGTTTTCGCTGCAGAGCCGCCAGCCCGCAGCCTGCCAATCCACCGCCCTCGTTACGTTTTCGCTGCATTTGGGTAAAGCGCCTGCTCCAAGCCGGCGTTGCCCTGTATACTAGAGCGGTTTAACTGTTATGCGGAAGGGAGCGCCTATGGCACTCAGCGAGAAAGACGTGCGCGGCATCGCCGAGTACGCAAAGATCGCACTGACCGATGACGAGCTCACCCAGATGACGTCCTACATGAACGACGCCGTCCAGATGCTCGAGCCCGTCTTGCAATATGACTTGCCCGACGTGGAGCCCACGTTCCATCCCATCGGAAGCCTGTCCAACGTGATGGGCGACGACCTGCGCGAACCCGAGCGCGATCTGCCGCTCGACGTTGCGCTGGAGAACGCCGGCAGCGCGCGTGACCGCTACTTCCGCGTGCCGTCCATTTTGGGAGAGGGGGAGAGCGAGTAATGGTGCAGAGCTTCGATTCCCTTACCGCCGCTCAGATCGCCGCGGGCGTTGCCGCCGGCGA
Organism: Acutalibacteraceae bacterium; assembly: GCA_963599935.1. Classification (GTDB taxonomy): domain Bacteria; phylum Actinomycetota; class Coriobacteriia; order Coriobacteriales; family Coriobacteriaceae; genus Collinsella. Next base: position 6,486 of record CAVCBD010000051.1, read on the forward strand.
CTTTACCGCTACCGAGGTGGTCCAGGCCTCCCTTGCCGCCATCGAGGCGCGCGAGGGCGGGGTCCAGGCGTTCCTGCAGGTGTCGCCCGAGCTCGCGCTCGAGGCCGCCGCGCGCGTGGATGCCGACCGTGCCGCCGGAAAGCCGCTGCCCCCGCTCGCGGGCGTGCCGCTGGCCATCAAGGACAACATGAACCTCGTGGGCACGCGCACCACCTGCGCTTCCCGCATGCTCGAGGACTACCAGAGCGTCTACACCGCCACCTGCGTCCAGCGCATGCTCGATGCCGGCTGCCTGCCCATGGGCAAGGCCAACATGGACGAGTTCGCCTTTGGTAGCTCTACCGAGAGCTCGGCCTTCCACCGCACCAACAACCCCTGGGATACCGAGCGCGTGCCCGGCGGCTCCTCGGGCGGCTCCGCTGCCGCCGTCGCCGCGGGCGAGGTCGCGCTCTCGCTGGGTTCGGACACCGGCGGCTCCATCCGCCAGCCGGCGGCACTTTGCGGCGTGGTGGGCCTTAAGCCCACGTACGGCGCCGTGAGCCGCTACGGCGTGGTGGCCTTTGGCTCGTCGCTCGACCAGGTGGGCCCCTTCGGCCGCACGGTCGAGGACGTCGCGCTGGCCATGAACGCGCTTACCGGTGCGGGCCACGATCCGTACGATTGCACCAGCCAGGACTGTGCCGTCGACTTTACCGAGCACCTCAACGACAGCATCGAGGGCAAGCGCGTGGGCATCATCCCCGCGTTTATGGAGGCCGAGGGCCTAACGCCCGAGGTCAAGGCCGCTGTTCAGCGCGCCGCCCAGGAGCTGCAGAACCAGGGTGCCGAGCTGGTCGAGGTTGACCTGCCGCATCTGGACGCCGCCATTGCCGCCTACTACGTCATCGGCCCGGCCGAGGCGTTCTCTAACCTTGCCCGCTTTGACGGCATTCGCTACGGCTACCAGGAGGAGGGCTGCGCCAACCTGTCCGACCAGAGCTCGCTCTCGCGCGCCCACGGCTTTGGTGCCGAGGCCAAGCGCCGTCAGATGCTCGGCGCCTACCTGCTGAGCTCGGGCGTGTACGACAAGTACTACTACGCCGCGCAGAAGGCCCGCACGCTCATCACGCAGGACTACGACGCCGCCTATGCCAAGGTGGACACGATCCTGATGCCCGCCTCGCCGCGCACGGCCTTTAAGTTTGGCGAGATCAGCGACCCCACGCAGATGTACCTGTCCGACCTGTACACCATTTCGCTCAACATTTGCGGCAACGGCGGAATCTCGGTGCCGCTGGGCTTGGGCGAGGACAGCAAGCTGCCCGTTTCTGCCCAGCTGGTGGGACCTGCGTTTAAGGACCGTCAGCTGCTCACGTTTGCCCGCGCCCTGGAGCGCGGCTTTGCCGATGCCGCCACGGGTGCGCCCGCGCTTTCCGTCGCGCCCGATTTTGCCGGGAAGGGAGGCGAGCTGTAATGAAGGAGCTTTCCGAGGTCCTGCAGGATTGGGAGGCCGTGATTGGCCTGGAGATCCACACTGAGCTCACCGCACTCGACACCAAGATGTTCTGCAACTGCAAGCTCAGCCACGATGACGAGCCCAACGCCAACGTGTGCCCGGTGTGCCTGGGCCTGCCCGGCGCCCTGCCGGTGCCCAACAAGAAGGCAATCGAGAGCATCGTCAAGGCCGGTCTCGCCACCAACTGCGAGATCCAGCGCCACTCGATGTTCTATCGCAAGCATTACTTCTATCCCGACATGGCCAAGAACTTCCAGACCACGCAGGGCCCGGTCGCCTTTGCCATGTACGGGCACCTTGACCTGGATGTTACCGGGCGCGGAGCTGCCGAGCGTCCCGACTGCGCTTTCGGAGAGGCCGAGGCCGAAAGCCTGGCGAGTGCTTCCGCTAACGCCGAGGGCCTATCCACGTCCATGACCTCGTCCATGCGCGAGGGCAATCAACGTGCAGGTCACCTCGCGAGCTATGACGCCTCTAACATGCAGATGCCCGAGCGACGCGAGGACGGCTCCTATACCGTGCCCATCCGTATCCTGCGCATCCATATGGAAGAGGACGCCGCCAAGATGGTGCACGTGGGCGGCGCCGAGGGACGTATCACCGCCGCCGCAGAGTCGCTTGTCGACTACAACCGCTGCGGAACGCCGCTTATCGAGCTCGTCACCGAACCCGACCTGCGTACGCCCGAAGAGGCGCGCCTGTTCATGGAGAAGCTCCGTCGCATTTTTGTGACGCTCGGGATTTCCGATTGCTCCATGGAAAAGGGCTCCATGCGTTGCGACGGCAACGTGAGCCTGCGCCACCGTGGCGAGACGAAGCTCGGTACCAAAACCGAGCTCAAAAACCTCAACTCGTTCAAGAGCCTGCACGATGGTCTTGCCTACGAGATCTGCCGTCAGGCAGAGGTGCTCGAAGAGGGCGGCATCATCTATCAGGAGACGCGCCACTGGGAGCCCAGCCGCAAGCGCACGGTCGTCATGCGCGTCAAGGAGACCGCAGACGACTACCGTCTGTTCCCCGATCCCGATTTGGCGCCGTTTGACCTGGATGACGAGTTCATCGATCGTTGCCGTGCGGAGATTCCCGAGCTTCCCGATGCCAAGTGCGCCCGCTTCGAGTCCGATTTCGGAATCAAGGCAGCCGATGCCGAACAGATCGCCGGTGATCCCGAGTACGCTGATTTCTTTGAAGCGTCTGCTGCGGGAATGTCCGGCAAAGAGGCGCAGACTGTTGCAAATCTGCTGGTCAACGAGACCGTTGCCTATCTCAAGAACGCGGGCACCTCGCTTATCGAGAGCGGTATCGCACCTGCTCAGGTGGCGTCGCTCGCCAAATTGCTCGCAAGCGATGCCATCAGCTCCAACCAGGCTCACGAGGTTTTTGAAGCGATGGCCGAGACCGGTGACGATCCCAACAAGATCGTTGACGAGCACGGTATGCGTCAGGTGAGCGATGCCGGCGCGCTGCAGCCGATTGTCGATGAGGTGCTTTCCAACTGCGAGGCGCAGGCTCAGCAGTATCGTGACGGCAACCAAAAGGTCATCGGCTTTTTGGTTGGGCAGTGCATGAAGGCGAGTCGCGGCAAAGGTAACCCCAAACTCTTTAACGAGCTTCTGAGGAAGGCACTTTCGTAGCACGCCTGTGCGCATGCGCGCGTGCGGGTGTCCGATGCGTACACCGCTTTGACGCGCTTGCTGTTCGGGGCTCACGCTTGCATAATTTTGAATGCAACAAAAGGAGATGCCGAAAGGCGTCTCCTTTTTTCAGTTGACGGGTTGGCCATATGTGGCCGAACGTGCGGAGCTCAGTGCTTGAAGAGCTTTGCCATAAGGTCGGCGTTGGTCTGCAGACGTTTGGCTTTTGCGGTGTCGTCCTTTACCCAGTTTCCCGGCTTGCCACTGTAGACATCCCCTTCGGAACATCCTTTGGGCATCTGTTTGAGCGGGACGTCCATAAAACGTTTTCCATCGATTTCCAGAACGGCGATATCGCCTTCAATTCTGTCGACAATCGCTTGCATAGCTGCCTCCTTTTACGGATTGCAAACGCGGCATGCCTCGAGCCCCATGCCTTGGGCTTGTGATTTGGGCATTTGGGTCAGACTTTTGCTGCGTTTGGTGGTTCGACATCCCGGGCGATGGTATTTTCTGCCCGACGGTGTGACGACGACGGTCTCGTTTGAGCCGGAGTCCGTTGCCGCGGGTGCGGGTGCAGGCGCTGGTGCTGTTTGAGTGCTCGCCGCGGCACCGCTGGACCCGCCGCCGCCTCCCGCGGTGCTGAGCCCCTGCGATGAGGCCCCTGAGCTTTTGCTCGCGGCCTTGATGGTTCCCTCGTGCTCGGCAGAAGCGTTGATGTCGACTCCGTTTGAGGTGATGGTGACGGTTCCATTCACATAGGTGCCAAAAACCGTGGCATTTGCTGAGCTCAATGCATCGAGAACGATCTGGGTGGGATGTCCGTATGAGTTTTTGCCATACGACAGCACCGCGATTTTCGGTGATAGTTTCGATGCGAGCGCGCCATCCAGTCCCGATGCGCTGCCATGATGGGAAACCTTGAGCACATCGACGTGACCGTCAACGCTTTGGTTTTGAGCTTCGACCGGTGCATCTCCGGTAAAAAGAAACGTGTTTTCGCCAAACGTCACCTTGACGATTGCCGAATAGTCGTTGTCCTCGGAATAGCTGGCATGCTGGTTTGGCCACAGGATATCGATGGAATACCCTTCACCTTTTGCAATCTGCCTACCTGCGTATGCAGGTTCGATGCTCATGTTTTTGTTGGCGATCGCCGTTAAGAATCGCGTATAGGTTTTAGTGGGGCTGTTGACCTCGGGCGCCCAGATGGACTTGATATCCATCTGAGTGATGATTGAATCGAGTCCACCGATGTGATCGGCATCAGGGTGCGTGGCGACAAGCCAATCGATGGTCGTATGACCGTCCGCCCTGAGCGCTGACATGACGGTTGATGCTTTGCGTCGTGGTGTGTCGATGAGCATGGTTTTGCCATCGGGGAATTCGAGAATGCTCGCATCACCCTGGCCGACATCGACGAATTTAACGACCAATGTGCCCAAATGCGCATGGCCGGGGGCAGCTGCGGGCAATGTCTTGCTGTCTGCCTTTTTGGCAGCTTTTGACTTTGCCTTGAAGGTCGCTTTGGATTTGCTATTCGACTTGCTGCGGTGTTTGCGGGCAACGGTTTTTTCGATGGAGGGCTTGCTGACGGCTTCCGCCTGAGGCTCTTCGCCTTGAGCTCCGATGCCGCAGATGGCAAACACTCCGACAAGAAGAACCGTAACGATTGCTAGAACTCGTTTCGATTGGTTTCGTTGCGCGCGTCGCTGGTTTTTCCGCGTGCTGTGTTTGCCCCGTTGTGCTCGGCGCTTGCTTTCAAAATGGCTTATGCAAGCAGCTTTATCGCGTGACTTGGATCGAGAATGGCGTTGTTTTAGCAGCTTCACAGCATGCCTCTTTACATAAATCGGGGATGTCTACCAGTTTAGTTCAGCAGACACCCCCGCGTGTTGGGCATTGTTTGCAGTTCAAATTTCGATGCTTGCAGCTCGGGTGGCGATGTTTACAACTCAAGCGTTAATGCTTGCAACTCAAGCGACGGCATGCCAGGCAATTTTCGGCGAGCGAGCTTATTGACCGCGTCCGAGTTTGTCGATGGCTCGTCGTCAGCCGAGCTGGGATACGGATCCGGCGATAAATCTACTTAAGAATCGACTTGATGGCGTCGAGCTTTGCGAGCATGACACGCGCAGCGCTGTCGCTTGCGTCGTCGAGTGCGGCGAGGCTGCGATAAATCCAATTGCTGATTTCGGGGATATGCTCACCCGTGGCGGCGAGCTTTGCCGAGACGTTCTTGATCTCATCGGCGAGCTGCGCCCTGAGGTCGGATAGATCGGAGACGTCGGCGGCAGCGTGCGCATCGACTCCGCGGTGGTCGGCAACATGATCGATGAAGTTGGTGACCTCATCGGTTTTTTGGGCGATTGCATCGGATGGGAGCTCGGAGTCGAGCGCCTCGAGCGCGCTGTTCACGACCTCTGCCGGGTGGCCACAGGGGACAAAGCCTTCGGTCTTATCCATGGCATCGGTGATGGTGGCTCCCAAGCCAACGAGAGCTCCTGCGAGTTTGTTCTTCTCTTCAGACATAAACGTTCCTTTCTATGTGTTGCCCTTTCGGGCACGCGATTGCATTCGACGGTGTTTAGCATACCCGAGCGCACACAAATCATGAGCGCCGTCCTCAAAGCAATTTACCTGCAACAACGCACGTGGTAAGATAGCGATTCGCTCATGGGCTTTAGCTCATTTGGCACCTTGATAGGTCGTTTTCGCGTCGGCTCGTCCGCGCGTTGCCATGACCTCTCGTATTGAGGGGGTGACTGGTTTCGACACGATAGCTCTGAGAGAGGAAGCAAGCCGAGGTCTCCTCGCCTCGTAAAACAGGGGTACCGTCAAATTGAATTGACAACAACTCTTCTTATGAGCCTCAGCTGGCTCTCGCTGCTTAATTTATAGCAAGCGCGTCAATCCGGTGATTTCCCCGACATCGGTGCGACGTCATTTTAGGGGAATGCTCCCACGCAGGTAATCGGTATGGCGTGGGCTAAGACTGAACCGGTTGGGACGCCGCGAGTGTGTCGCTGCACGCAACGCGTCCGAGATCAAATCAGCGACTGAGCTTGGAGATGCCGATCAGGGGGGCTTTCGTGGACCGGAGTTCGATTCTCCGCACCTCCACCAAAAGGAACAGGCAGGTAGATACAGGTGTCTACCTGCCTTTTTAGTGCATAGCGACCCTGCGGGGAATCGAACTCTATGCAGATGTTGCAGGTGCCTCAGGCAATCGACATGCGCTATTCCGTCGTACGGTCGTGATTGATCACGCGTGTAAAGAGTGCGTGCAATGCATCCGCATCGCGCGTCTGCCCGAGCGCCCACATGGTTTTTGCCACAAGCGCCTCGGTTGTCATGTCGCCGCCCTTAAGGATGCCCGCGTGTTCGGCGTAAACCCGCCCGACTTCGTAGACGCCAAGGTCGAGACCCTCTTCGGGTACCTGCGTGGTCATGACGATCGTACGCCCGGTATCGACCCAATCAAAAATCGCATCCTTGAACGAAGGGCCGCCGAGCTCGTATTCGGGGATACCGCCGATGCCAAACGTCTCAAGAATGAGTGCATCGCACGTGGGTTTAAGCGCCTCGAAAATTGCCGGGTCCAATCCAGGCGTGAGCTTGAGGACCGAAACGCGTGGGTCGAGTCGGTCAAAAAACGTGACGGGGGAGTGAAGCGATTCAGAGGAATGCCGCGCGGGCGAGATGCTCCTCACCACGCGATTGCCACGCATATATGCGACGGGTGGAAAGTTCATGCTGGTAAAGGCGTTGAAGCTCATCGTGCGCTGCTTGCGTGCGCGCGTGCCGGCAATCGCGGTGCCATTGAAAACGACGGCGACATCGTGTGAGAAATCGTCGCATGCGTACACAAGGCTCTGATACAGATTGAGCTTTGCGTCGGTAAACGAATCCGACATCGGCTTTTGCGAGCCGGTAAGAACAATCGGCTTGGGGCTGTTTTGAATCAGATAGCTCAGAGCCGCAGCGGTGTACGCCATGGTGTCAGTGCCGTGCAAAACGACAAAGCCGTCGTGCGTTTCGTACCCCTGCTTAATTTCGCGCGCTATCGCGAGCCAATCGCGCGGGCGCATGTTCGTGCTGTCGATATTCATAGGTTGAACGATATCGAGGGTGCAGAGTTCCGAAATCTCGGGTACGGCTTGGGCAAGGTCCTTGCCGGTCAGCGCCGGGGCAAGTCCGTTGCCGGCTTCGGCGGACGCGATCGTCCCACCCGTTGCGATGAGAAGAATATGCTTCATGGTGAACCTTAGGGCAGCTGGTCTGATGTGCACCGTGTATTGTCGCATAGGAGGCGCTCCCGGTCTCGCTTGCTTGCGCCCCTCTCCGGTACGAGCCGGTCAAGCGCGACAGCGCTCTGCACAGAGAAAAATTGTGGGAATAGCGTGCGTGTAAACGATAGTTTACGTTTGCCGTTTCTCCTGCTATCAGGCTCAAACCATGGAATACGACCTTGGACATATCTTTGGCGAGCGCGTGTTTGAAGCCCGAATCGCACGAGGCTATATCAGCAAGACCGATTTCTGCCTCATGGCGGATATCAGCCGACCCTATCTCGATTTAATCGAGAAGGGCGAATCGAACGTATCGCTCGATATCATCGCGCGTCTTGCCGCGGCGCTCGAAGTGGAACCCTCGAGTCTTTTAGAACCCCATGAAGATAGCGATCAAGATAACGGTCAAAACTGCTCACGGCATCCGTTATAGCTGGGCTTTGTATGCGCCGGCGGGCTTTGTGGTAGAAAAAGCTCAAGTATATATCTAGCCCGTTTAGCGCTTTGGATGTTTGGAGCCGATTATGTCATTGAGTGCACCCACGGAAAACGCCGACAAGATTGCGCTCGTTCTCGAGGGCGGTAGCTTTCGCGGACAGTTTACGGCGGGCGTGCTCGACATTCTGCTCGAGCAGCGCGTTGAAGGCATTTCTGCCTGTTACGGCGTATCGGCGGGCGCCCTCAACGGATTCAACTACAAATCGCGACAGATAGGGCGTGTCAACAGAGTCAACCTGGCGTTTTGTAACGACAGCCGTTACGTTGGGGCCAAGTCGTTTGCCCAGACGGGCAGTCTCGTGGGCTATGATTTCCTTCTCAACGACGTTCAGGACCGAATCGATCCGTTCGATATCGAGACGTTCAACAAAAACCCTCTTGAGCTTTTCGTTGGTGTAACCGATGCCGTCTTTGGAACGGCCGATTACCTGCCCGTCAAAAACGCCATGCTCGATATCGAGTCGATTCGCGCCTCGACGTCGCTTCCGATCGTCACGCCTATGGTCGAGCTTCATGGGCACAAGTACGTCGATGGCGGCGTGGCGGATTCCGTCCCCGTTGAGCACGTGCTCGAAGACGAGGGTTTCGGCGGAGCGATTGTGGTGCTCACGCAGGATCGCTCGTACGTGAAGAAACCATATGAGTTTTTGCCGGCGGCGCGCGCGGCATATTCCGATTATCCGTATCTGCTCGATGCTCTTGAATCGCGGCACGATCGCTATAACGAGCAGCGTGAGCACATCTGGAATTACGAGAAAGAGGGGCGTGCGCTCGTTATTGCTCCCCAAAAGCCGGTCGAGGTCGGTCATGTGGAGCATGACGCTTCAAAGCTCTTGGACCTTTACATCCAAGGTAGACAAGAAGGAAGGCGCGCGCTTCAACAGGTCAAGGAATTTATCGCCGAGAGATAAGACGAGGCAGCCGGACACGGCGTGTTAAAAGCTAACTCGTGGCGAAGCTGTGCAGATGGGCGCAACTCGCCAAATTTATTCTAGGAATCAGAGGCCGTCCGCGGTACTATTAGCGGGTTACTTGCAGAGCCCCGTGAATCTCTGTAACAACACGTACTGTACATGGAG
>CAVCBD010000052.1:0-15464 GCA_963599935.1 Acutalibacteraceae bacterium
TCCGGCACCGTGCTCGACACCGGTCGTCTGCAGCAGATGCTCGGCGCCCACGTCGAGGTCGATCCGCGCGATGTCCAGGCCTACGTCATGGGCGAGCACGGCGACTCCGAGTTCGTCGCCTGGTCCAGCGCTCAGGTTGCCGGCGTGCCGCTGAGCACCTTCTGCGAGCTTCACGGCCATCTGGAGCACGAGGCTGCCGAGAAGCGTATCGCCGAGGACGTCAAGAACTCCGCCTACACCATCATCGAGAAGAAGCACGCCACCTACTATGGCGTCGCCATGGCTGTTAAGCGCATCTGCACCGCTGTCATGCGTGACGAGCAGACCGTTCTGCCCGTTTCCTCGCTCATGGTGGGCGAGTACGGCCTGTCCGATCTGGCCATCTCCATGCCGACCGTCGTCGGTCGCGACGGCGTTGTCTGCCGCGTTCCCGTGCCGCTGAACGAGTCCGAGCAGAGCGAGCTTACCGCTTCTGCCAAGGCCCTCAAGGACATCATCGACAGCGTCGATTTCTCCTGCTAAATCTAGCTCGTTTGCCAGCAAGCTACAATGAAGGCGTCCAGGCCCCACGGCCCGGGCGCCTTTTTTGGTGCATTGGGGTCAGGTTACTTTGCACCAAATGGGGCGCGATTGGTGCAAAGTAACCTGACCCCAATGCACCATTGCTGATGGGAGAGCCATGTCGGATTCGCCTAACTTTTTGACCTATGCCCAGACGGCGTTCGATTCGTTTGATGAGCGGCCGTTCTGCGCCGTGGATAGCCTGGTCTTTGCATGGCTGTCGTATTTGCGCCTGCCAGACGATATGCCCGAGCTTGTTGGCTGGCAGGGGTTAGATGTGCGTGAACTGCTACGCGCCGAGTGCTATCGGGATATGATTGGCGACCTGTGGGACACGGAGGGGAGTCGAGCCCTGCTGGAGGCCGTTGCGGCGAGTCCTCGCTACCGTGGCGTGCACGTTTGTGGCTATCGTGCCGTGAACGATGTGGCGACGACAGAGCAATTTGCCGCCATGACGTTCCAATTCCCGGCGGGGTTTAGCTACCTCGCTTTTCGTGGTACCGACAGCACGATTGTGGGCTGGAAAGAGGACTTTAACATGGCGTTTCGGTGCCCCGTGTCCTCCCAGGAATCTGCGGCGCGCTATGTGGACGAGGCGGCAGCCGCGATTGACGGGCAGTTGTTGTGCGGAGGTTATTCCAAGGGCGGCAACTTGGCGGTGTATGGCGCGGCGATGTGCTCTGATGCCGCTCGCGATCGGATCGAACGGGCCTTCTCCCATGATGGCCCCGGCTTTGTCGAGGAGTTTCTGAGCGGTGACGCCTTTGCGGGTCTTTCCGGCCGCATCGATAAAACCCTGCCCCAGTCGTCGATCTTTGGCATGATGTTCGAGACGCAGGAAGACTATGCCATTGTCGAGAGCACCGAGTTCAGCCTGCTGCAGCACAATCCCTTTAGCTGGGTCGTCGACGGCTGCGACTTTGTGTATTGCGAGCACTTGTCTGCCGGCGCACGATACGTCGACAGCTCTATTCGTGAGATGCTGCTTGCGGTGGGACCTGCCGAGCGTGAGCGCTTTGTAGATGCACTGTTCTCCGTGTTTGAGGCCACGGGCGCCGAACGGTTTGCGGATATCGCGGGGAATCTACGTGAGAGCCTGCCAGTGATGCTCCAGGCTGCTCAGGGCTTCGACAAGGATACGCGCCGTTTTATCTCGCAGACCATCGCGGCGATCCTTAAGTGCGCGCTGCTGCCCAAGCGCCCCGAGCTCAATGTTCCTGCTGCCGGTAAGAGTCTGGCAGAGCAGCTTGAGGCGTGGCAGTCCGAGCTCCTGCACTAGCCATTGGCGCAAAGGGGTCAGGTCTGCACCATGTTGGTGCAAAGTAACCTGACCCCAATGCACCAATCTTCGATGCACTTGGGACGGGTTCGACCGCTATACTGGTTCGTGCTGAAATCGATTTAGAACGGAATGCCGTATATGAAAATCAATCACGCGATCCTGCATATCCTGGACTTTGACTCGGCCGTCAACGTTATGAGCCAGCGCGAGCTCGATATCGAGAGCCGCACCGTGCGCAACTTTGTGACCACGCACCTGCGTCGCGCCCGCACGTCTGCCGATAACAAGCGCGCCACATTTGCCGAGAACTCCGCATTCGGCGGCGAGCTCAAGGGTTATTTCTTTGGCGAGCGCGAGTTCGTGGACCTGTCGCAGCAGATCGCGGAGTTCATCTCCTCGGAGCTTACCAAGGCAGAGAAGGCCGAGTCCACCGACGTGCTTGTAGCGGACTTTGACGATGACGAGGACGCCCGCTGGTTTGCCGTCATGCTGCTTGGCTCCAAGCAGGCCTTTATGCACGAGGTGGGCCGCGAGGAGGGCGAGGTGCGCAACGACATAGCGCGTCACTACGCTATCCTGCCGAATCCTTCCCAAAAGGTGCCGAGCTACGCTATTGTGCGTGCGAGCACCATGGAGATCGGCTACGTGGACAAGAAGCGCAAGATCGCCGGCGAGGACCGTATGCTTATTCCCGACGGCCTGCTGCAGTGCGATACAGGCGTGTCGGGCAAGGAGATCATCGACACCGTGACGCGCGTGGTCGAGGAAGTTGCCGAGGAACACGGCGCCAATACGGCCGTGGCGCTCGCCAAGGTGAAGGCCGCCGTTGCCGAGAAGGTCGAGGACGACGAGGAGCTGCCGCCTTGGGATATCGTCGACGAGGTCTTTGAGGACGAGCCGGTCATCAAAGAGAGCGTGCGTGCGGCACTGACCGAGGAGAAGGTGCCCGAGCGCGTGCCCGTGGAGCGTAAGCAGATCGAGCGTGCGGCCGTGCGCAACCATAAGATTCGTACCGATACGGGCATCGAGATCAGCTTCCCGGCCGAGATGGGCTCGAACTCCGAGTACATCGAGTTCGTCAACGAACCCAACGGCCTCATCTCCATCGAACTCAAAAACATCGGAAGCATTGAGAATCGATAGGACAATAGTTTCTTCCCAAGAGAAATCTGGATTATATTTTGAAGTATACTTTGAAATATAATCCAGATTATTTTTTGGAGGTACAAATGTCCCCACTTGTTCTGGAAAAGCCGGTGTTTACAAAAGATCAGGTAGTTTCTGCTACCGAAGCGAGCAAGTCCTTATCTGCCGTTCGCAAGCGTGCTAAGCGTGCGCCGCAGTTTATCGCCGATCATAACGATATCGATACCGTGATTATCGACTACGCCGCCTATGAGGAGATGTACGGCGCCCTGCAATACCTTCGCGAACATGAGCTTGATCGCATTGCGGCGGATCGAATTAAAAACGGACCGCATGAGTTTATTCCGTTTGAGGATGCTCTGACCCCAGAGGAGCTCAAGGAGTTCGAATCGATGGATCCTGATGCGATTTCCGACGAAGATCTTTTCGAATGAGCGGGCACTTTGTTGTTGGCTTTTTGAACCGAGACGTCGAGAAGGAATATCAAAAACTCGATGGATCTCAGCGAAGGCTCGTCCGTATTGCAGTCGCAAAATTAAAGACGCGTGCCGATGAAATCGGAACGCCGCTTCACGGTGAGCTTGCCGGCTGCAAGAAAATCAAGTGGCGAAAAGCAGGACTCCGAATGGTATTTCGAATCCGAGAGGACGGAACGGTTGAGATTGCCGAGATCGTGGCAATAGGGCGGCGTGACCGTTCCGAGGTCTACAAGACGGCTGCAGAACGTCTGTCAAAGTGTCCTACCATGGTCGAATACGACGGAACCCTGAGATAAAAAAGGCCGAAGCCCCAATGGAGCTTCGGCCTTTTTACATGGGATGAATTGCACTGCGGGCCGACGCCCCTCTAGAGTTGACGCAAGCCTTCCTCGAGGCCGGTCTTGCTGTCGGTCTGGGCGTCGCGCATCTTGATGACGCGGGCGGGAACGCCGGCCACGACGGCACCGGCAGGGACGTCCTCGACGCATACGGCGCCGGCTGCCACGACGGCGCCCTTGCCCACACGCACGCCCTCCAGGACCACAGCGTTGGCGCCAATCATGACATCGTCCTCGATGATGACGGGCGTGGCGCTCGCGGGCTCAACGACTCCTGCAAGCACGGTGCCGGCGCCGATGTGGCAGTTCTTGCCCACGGTGGCGCGGCCGCCCAGCACGGCGCCCATATCGATCATGGAACCCTCGCCGATAACGGAGCCGATGTTGATGATGGCGCCCATCATGATGACGGCGCGGTCACCGATCTCGACGCGGTCGCGGATGATCGCGCCCGGCTCGATACGGGCGTTGATGCCCTTAAGGTCGAGCATGGGAACGGCGGAGTTGCGGCAGTCGTTCTCGACGTCGTAGTAGTCGATGGAATCGGCATTGGCGTCGAGGATGGCCTTGAGCTCATCCCAGTCGCCAAAGACGGTCTTGCCGCGACGGCCGCCGTAGACGTGCGCATCGCCCCAGGCAACCTTCATGCCGGGCTTCTCACGGACATACAGCTTGACGGGCGTCTTCTTGGGCGCGGTAGCGATGTAATTGATAATCTCCTGTGCATCCATCTCGGCTGCGTTGCTCATATACTGTTTCTCCTTTACGTGGGCTTGGTTAATGATTGGTTAGGCAAACATGACCTGGTCGAAGGTGTAGAAGCCGGGGTCGCGGACAACGAGCTTCTGAGCGGCGGCCAGAGCACCGTTGACGAAGATCTGACGGCTTGTGGCGCGGTGCGTGAGTGTGACCTCTTCGTCCTGGCCAAAGAAGCTCACCTCGTGTACGCCGGCGACGGTGCCGCCACGCAGCGAGTGCATGCCGATCTCCTTGGGGTCGCGCGCGCCGCACATGCCCTTGCGACCGTAGACGGGGTGGTAGCCGGCCTCGGGCTCGGCCTCGACCACGGCGTCGAGCAGCAGCTTGGCGGTGCCGCTGGGGGCATCGACCTTTTGGTTGTGGTGTGTCTCGACGATCTCGCAGTCAAAGCCGGGCAGCTCGCGCGTGGCCTGGGCCACCAGGTGACGCAGGGCGGCGATACCGATGGAGTAGTTGCCGGAGTGCATGACGCGGACGTTCTGACCCAGCTCGCGCAGGCGGTCCATCTGCTCAGGCGAATAGCCCGTGGTGCCGGAAACAAGTGCGGCATCCGTGCGCTCGACATAGGCAACGACGGCATCAAAGGTCACGACGTTCGAGAAGTCGATAATCACGTCAGTCGCCGGAGCGCTTTCGAGCTCGGTCAGGTCAAAGCCAATTTGGGCCACGATATCAAAAACGGGCTGACCGGCGGCATCAACGATGCTCTCGGCGGTGGTGCGGATGAGCGAGCCCATGCGGCCCGTTCCCATAATGACAGTCTTAATCAAGCAGACCAGCTCCCTTCAGAGCATCGGTAAGTGCGGCGCGCGTGTTGTCAGCCATGGGGCACAGTGGCATGCGGTAGTTTGCCTCGATCATGCCCATCTGGGCGAGCGCTTCCTTAACGGGGATGGGGTTAACCTCGCTAAAGAGGGTTCTGATGAGCAGCTGACCGGCAATCTGAATCTCGCGGGCGCGGTCCACGTCGCCGTCCAGATAGGCACGGCACATGTCGTGCACGAGCTGCGGCTGTACGTCGGCCCACACGCTGATAGTGCCCGAGGCGCCCAGGCTCATGAGCGGTATGGTCAGCGCGTCCTCGCCCGAATACATGCGGAAGTCGTCGGACAGCAGGTGCGCAATCTTTGCGGCATAGGCGACGTTACCCGAGGCCTCCTTGATGCCCATGATGTTGGGGTGCGCGGCCAGGCGCTCGACATTGCGCTCACTGATGCCGCAACCGCAGCGACCGGGGATGTTGTACAGGATGCAGGGGATGTCCACCGCATCGGCCACAGTTTTAAAGTGCTGGTAGATGCCCTCCTCGTTGGACTTGTTGTAGTAGGGGGTGATGAGCAGCAGACCGTCGGCGCCCAGGCCCTGGTAGGTGAGCGACTTGGTGAGCATCGTTTGCGTGGAGTTGGAGCCCGAGCCGGCGATGACGGGGATGCGACCTGCGACCTGCTTGACCACGGCGGCGACGACGGAGTTGTCCTCGTCGTCGGTCATCGTGGCGCTCTCGCCGGTGGTGCCCAGGACGAGGATTGCGTCGGTGCCGTTCTGTAGATGGAAATCGACCAGGCGCTCAAGAGCATCAAAGTCGACGCTGCCGTCCTTCTTAAACGGGGTGACGAGGGCGACGATTGAGCCCTCGAGGTTGCGGACATCCATATTCTTCTCCTTCGCTTCTGCGATCTGGATGCGTTTGTTCCATTGGGCGGCAACCGCCAGACGCTCGTCCTGAGCGCGACGACGGGCGGCATCGGCGCGCGACTTGGCCAGCAGCTCGCGGCCGCACGGCAGCACGTCGAGCGTGGCAAAGTAGTCTCCTGGGCGCTCGGCGCGGCGAATGAGATCTGCCGATCCGTCAGGACGCAGCAATACCTCGGCAGAACGCAGACGTCCGTTGTAGTTGTAGCCCATGGAGTAGCCGTGTGCGCCCGTATCGTGAATCACGATCAGGTCTCCCATGTCGATCTGCGGCAGCTCGCGGTCGATGGCGAACTTGTCGTTGTTTTCGCACAGGTTGCCCGTGATGTCGTACGTGTTCGTGACGGGGGCTGCGGTCTTGTCGGGACCACCGGGCTGGCCCATCACCGTAACGTGGTGGTAAGCGCCATACATGGCAGGACGAATGAGGTCGACGGCACTTGCATCCACGCCGATATAGTCCTTGTAGATCCGCTTTTCGTGAATGGCCTTGGTGACCAGGCACCCGTAGGGGCCCATCATAAAGCGGCCCATCTCGGTGCAGATCGCCACATCGCCCATGCCGGCGGGAACCAGGATCTCGTCGTAGGCCGCGTGCACGCCCTCGCCGATGGCGTGGATGTCGTTGGCCTGCTGCTCGGGCAGGTAGGGGATACCCACGCCGCCGGACAGGTTAATGAAGGCGACATGTGCGCCCGTCTCGCGCTCCAAGCGCACGGCAAGCTCAAAGAGGATACGCGCGAGCTTGGGGTAGTAATCGTTGGTGACGGTGTTGCTGGCAAGGAAGGCATGGATGCCAAAATGCTCGGCGCCCTTGGCCTTGAGTGTGCGGAAGGCCTCAAAGAGCTGCTCGGTGGTCATGCCGTACTTGGAATCGCCCGGGTTGTCCATAATGCCGTTGGAAAGCTGGAACAGACCGCCCGGATTAAAGCGGCAGCTGACTGTCTTGGGGATAGGACCAGCAACGCGCTCGTAGAACTCGATGTGGCTGATGTCGTCGAAGTTGACGATGGCGCCCAACTTGTCCGCGAGCTCAAAGTCTGACGCTGGCGTGTCGTTGGATGAGAACATGATGTCATGGCCGGTGATGCCCAGCGAGCGTGCGATTATGAGCTCGGTATAGCTCGAGCAATCGCAGCCGCAGCCGTATTCGTTGAGAATGGAGATGAGCGCCGGGTTGGGATTGGCCTTGACGGCAAAGTACTCCTTAAACCCCGGATTCCATGCAAAGGCGTCGCGCACCTCTTGCATGTTGCGGCGGATGCCCGCCTCGTCGTATAGGTGAAACGGCGTGGGGAACTGCTCGACGATGTGCTCGAGCGTCTCCTTGTCCACAAACGGCTGCTTGGCCGCATACGCCTCGTTGGGGGTCAATGCCATGTCCCGTAAACCTCGCTATCCAGACGGCGCCATCGGCGCATCGAATCCGCATAGCGTGGACCCAATGTCCGGATAGCGCTCCCGCATTGCTGCAGACAGTCCTGCGGGTGTTTCCCGCAGGCCCACCAGGGTTTTCGTGCCCGAAAAACCCAGTTCGGCGGGTTTCGCCTCCCCGCGGGGTCAAAGTCTGCCGACTCGCCCGCGGCTCTTCGTGCCCGCGCCTCTATCAAGTGGTAAAGACCCTACCACGTTGCACTTTACCAAACAAGAGTATTCGTATATAACGTTTAAAAAATGCAGGGAAATGCTGGAAATAAGGGTGCGGCAATCTTGCGGCACAATAAATAGCAACCGACGTGCACCTAAGAAAGGAACCTTTATGACCGAGCTCCAAGAACTCCGTCGTTATCGTCGCGACTTGCATCGCATTCCGGAGCTCGATTTCGATCTTGAGCAAACTATCGCCTATATCGAGGGTGTGCTCGATCCGCTTGCCTGCGAGGTTACCCATCCGTGTCCGAGCTGCGTCTGCGCCTTCTTCGATGCCGGTGTGGGCGCTGCGCACGCCACGGCGATTCGTGCCGACATGGACGCCCTGCCCATCGCGGAGGCGACGGGTGTGGATTTCGCTTCGACGCATCCCGGCAAGATGCACGCTTGCGGCCACGATGGCCATATGGCCATGGCGCTCGCGGCAGCGACTTTTGTCGACCGTACGATCCGTGAGCAGCCAGGTGTCATCAAACGCAACGTGCTCTTTGTGTTTCAACCGGCCGAGGAAACGACCGGAGGCGCCAAGACAGTGTGCGAGAGCGGCGTGTTTGAGCGCTACGGGGCAGACCGCATCTTCGGCTTCCACGTATGGCCCGATCTGCCCGCCGGCACGTTGGCGAGCTGCTCCGGTCCGCTGCTGGCGCGCTCGAGCGAGACGCACATTCATATCCATGGCACGAGCATCCATATCGCCAAGACCTACGGCGTTCCGGTCGAGGAATCGCACGATGCGGCGCTGGCGGCGGCCAAGTTTTTGGTTGCCGAGCGTGAGCTCATGGATGAGTTGGGTGCCGCCGAACCCTGCATTGGCAAGTTCGGTCTGCTGCAGGCCGGCACCGTCTGTAATGCGGTGGCAGGGGAGGCCCATGTCGCCGGCAGCCTGCGCGTGTTTACGGACGATATGTTCGACCGTGCGCGCGAGGGCGTGCGCCGCGTGCTGGACGAGGCATGTGCTGCAACGGGTTGCACGTACGATCTCGACTTTGCCGAGGGCTATCCGCCAGTCGATAACGACCCCGGGCTGTTTGCCAGCGTTGCGCCTGCCTTGCCCGAGACTCAACTCGTGGATGAGCCACTGCTCATTGCCGAGGACTTCGCCTTCTATCAGCGCCATCTGCCGGGCGTGTTCTTCTTGCTGGGCACGGGCGTGCCTGCCGGCCAAGACAATCCGAGTGACGCCGAAGGCTGTCCCGCCTATGCCACCAGCGCCCTGCATACGGATACCATGCTCTTTGACGAGGAGATCCTGCTCAGAGGCCTCGATGCCTACAAACGATTGCTTTTGCTTTCCTAATGGGCAAAGGAGTAATTGCCTAGAATACACGAACAGATGTACGGTATAATGAAGATGTAAGTCTATAGAAACGTTTGACGTTATTAACGTAAGGCGATACTATGATTGCATCATATAAAGATGAAGATACCGAATGCTTTGCCATGGGTGTGCGGGTCAGGAAGTTCATTCCATTTGAGCGGGTCGCATTGAGGAAGATTCGCCAACTGCAGGTTTGCGCTTCGCTTGATGATCTTCGTATTCCGCCGGGCAACCGCCTTGAAGCGTTGAAGGGCGATCGTGCCGGTCAATACAGCATTCGCGTCAACGAACGCTATCGGGTCTGCTTTGAGTGGAGACAGGGGATGGCTTGGAATGTCGAAATCGTCGATTATCACAAATGAAGAGGCTGTGGCTGATTTGCTGTCACCGGTGACTCCCGGTGAACTTCTCAAAGAGGAATTTCTTGTTCCTATGGGTATTTCTCAATATCGCCTTGCTAAGGAGACCGGGATTCCGGCTCAGCGTATCGGGCAGATTGTCTTGGGAAGACGTCGTGTGACGGCTGACACTGATCTTCGTCTTTGCCGCTACTTTGGCCTGACGGATGGTTATTGGCTGCGCGCGCAGATGACGTTTGATCTCGAGGCCGAGAAAAGGCGGATTAAACCTGAGCTCGATAAGATTGTTCCTGTCCAGCAGGCCATCGCATTGTAGAGCCAAAGACGCTGAGAATGGAGTGGCGATGAGGCGACGTCGGCAATCTGGCGTATATAGTCCGGGTGGTTGCGGGTGTGGTTTGCTACTGCTCCCGGTTGTTGTGCTGAGCATTGGCATGATGTTTGCACTTGCCGGTTTGGCCGCGGCGGCGCTCGTTTTGCTGATTGTCGCCATCGGCGTGACGGTCTGGCTGTGCCGTTCTCGCGAGCAGCGCCGCGCCGACGGTAAGACCAATGTCGGCTGGGTCGTCTTCCTGATCATTGCGTACCTATTGAGCATCAGCTACCTGGTGTTCTTTGTCCTAATGATGATCAGTGCCTTTACCGGGAAATCCGTCACGGTGGGTTGATGCGCTGCCAGCAGACGGTCACGCAAAGTGCGTTTGCTCGGCGTCTGGATAGCCGCATTGGCCGTTTACCGCAACCTTAGCCCTCAGCTAATGAATTCAAGTTCAATCCTTCCTACGATGGGCTGTGTGCCGGCACGGTGGCCGGATCGTAGGAAGGATGCATAATGGCAAAAGAAGGAAAGAAGCCGATCGGTAAGATCGTTCTGGGCATAATCGTTGTGCTCGTTATCGTCGGCGCTGTGGGTTCCATGGGCGGCAACTCCTCTGACTCATCTACGGGCGATGTGTCGAAACCTGCCGAGGCATCGCAGCAGGCCGAAGAGCAACAAGAGTCGCAGGAGCCTTATACGATTGCCGACGAGGTCGAGGATACCTCTAATCAGTTCGCCTATAAGATCACGGGTACGCTGACCAATAACACGGACAAGGAAAAGAGCTACATTCAGATCGAGTACGTTTTGTATGATGCTGATGGCAACCAGGTTGGAACTGCCCTCGCGAACACCAATCATCTGAAGGCGGGTGGCTCCTGGAAGTTTGAGGCTCTGGGTACGGTATCTCCCGATCAGGTCGCCAGCTGGGAGCGCTCGGATGTGAGCGGTTTCTAGCATGCTGTATATGCTTGGGGGGAGGTGAAGTCGTATGCCCGATAAAAAGTTGACCGAGGAGCTGCTCAACGAGCTGCTCGATGCGCCGAGCATCGATGGCTATATCAAGGAACACGACTTTGCCGCCCCTTCGCTTTCGGACTACCTCCAGCAGTTGCTGCAAGAGAAGGGTTTGGAGCGCTCCCGCGTGGTGCGCATGGCCGACCTCAACGAGACCTTTGGCTATCAGATCTTTACCGGCGCACGCCATCCGAGTCGCAACAAGGTGCTGCAGATTGCCTTTGCGATGGCGCTGTCGATGAAGGAAACCAATCGGGCGTTAACGGCTGCCGGGGTCAGTGTCCTCAACTGCAAAGACCGTCGCGACGCGATTATCATTTTTTGTATCGATCGAGGGTGCAGCCTGCAAAAGGTCAACGAAGAGCTGTACCGCTTTGGCGAGGAAACGGTGAGTTAGCGGCTGATGGCTGAGCCGGCGGTACTGCCACAACAACGATGCAAACGAACAGGGCGCGGACGCCATGGGGTGTCTGCGCCCTGCGCTATGATGGACGCTATGGATACTCAGAGCCCAACATATTCCGACGACGAGCTGACCGCCGCGCTTGCCGAGCACCTGGCATCGCTCGATCGCGACGACAGCTATCGCGTGGATCGCGTACTTAAGCGCTCTGGCGTCGAAGCGACCGAGCTCGTGTACTTTGAAGGCTCCGGCGGTGGGTCGCTTGGCCCCTTCGTCCGTAAGCGCATTGACGCATCGGCCCAGATTGGCGGGGCGTATGAGCGCCTGTTTGAGGCCCAGCGTGCCGGGCGCCGTTTTGAACACCTACCCCGAATCGTTGATTGTCGCCGTGCGGGCGATGAGCTGGACGTGGTGATGGAGTATGTCGAGGGCGAGACGCTCGAGGCCTTAGTGGGGCGCTTGGGCGCGACGCCCGATTATGCGCATGGGTTATTTCCTGCTCTCTGCGATGCAGTCGGCGAGCTCCATGCTGGTTTTGCGACAGCGGGGGAGCCGGCGGTGCCGGTGATTCACCGCGACCTTAAACCTTCGAACATCATCGTGTCGGGTGTGAGATATGCCGCCGATGCTGGCATGACCTTCTCGTCGCTGGTGATTATTGACTTGGGAATTGCGCGCGTGTGGCGCGACGGCGCCGATGCCGATACCGTCAAGTTTGGTACGCGACCCTACGCGCCGCCCGAGCAGTATGGGTTTGGGCAGACGAGCGTGCGCAGCGATGTGTATGCACTCGGCGCGCTTCTCTTCTTTTGCCTGACGGGGGCCGACCCTAAGCCGGGACGCGACATGCACGAACAATGCGAGATGCGCGGCGTTCCTTCTTCTCTGACCGATGTCATTTGCATGGCGATGGCGCTCGACCCAGCCAAGCGTTTTGCGAGTGCGGAGGCATTGGGACGGGCGACGCGCGCGGCATACGACCTGAGTTGCCCTGTGCGGCCTCCTGCGCCTGCGCCTGTTTGCACCCCGGCCTCGGAGACGGTGTTAACGCCCCAAGGGCTCCAGAGCTCCGCAGAGCTTCCTAAGCCTGCCGCCTCCGCTGTATTCGGTCTGCTTTCTCGCATTCCGGAACCTCTGGGACGCATTTGGAATACGCTTGTCTGCCTCTCGTTGCTTGTATTCTTTGCCGGAAGCCACTTTGCCGTCTTTCACCCCGCGGGAGCAAATCAAAGCTACCCGACGTGGCTTCTCATAATCGAGTACTTTTTCTTTGTCGATGGCCTTATGGTGCTTATGCATTTTGCGCTGCTCGACAAGCGCCGCCTTCGCCGGCGATTTGCGCTGCTCGACAGCTATCGCGGCAAGAAGCTCGCGAAACTCTGGATCAAGGCATTGGGCGTGCTGCTCCTGTGCATGATCGTCATAGTTGCGGTTGCCAATGCGACCGGTGTCGTTGACACCTCCGCCACCTAAAAGAAAAGGGCCCCGTTTGGGGCCCTTTTCAGCTGTTCTTAGATGCGGTTCATCTGAGCGGCGACCTTGTTGTACCAGTCCTGCCACGTGGGCGGGCAGTACTTTTTGGCCGCTGCCGGGGTAAGGGTGGAGCCGTAGTTGGCGCCCAGGTAGGCAACATGAGCGGAGATGCCCTCGCTCCAGCTGCCAAAGCTGCGCCAACCGCCGCCACGAGCGCTCCAGCCCCAGGCGTTGTAGGAATTGGCGCAATAAGCGCCCTTGGTGCTCTCGATGCAGGCGATGGCGGGGGACCAACGGGGGTCGACGCCGGTATTCCAGGCGGCGACGGCAAAGTTATAGCCCTGGCCTGCCATGGGGGAGCCGGCAAGATAATTGTCGATGCGGCTCGTCCACTCGTTGATGAACGTATCGTAATCGGAGTTACCGGTATTGGCGTTGTTCACCGTGGTGTCGATGGTGGTGTTGGTGTTGTTGGCCTGGCTGCTGGAATTGCTGCCGCTTACGCCCTCACCCGAGAGCTTCTCGGCCGCAGCGGCCTTGTCGGCCTCAAGCTTGGCAAGCTCGGCGGCATTTTCCTGCTCGGCTTTTGCCTGCGCCTCGCTGCGGAGCTGCTGGGCCTGTGCCAGTGCATCCTCGGCGTTTTTCTGCTCTGCCTCAAGCTGGGACTTGGCCTGCTGGAGTTCGGCCTTGTTCTGCTCGAGTTCGGTTTGCATGTTGTTGAGCTCTTCGATCTCGTCGACGCTCGAGCTCGTGATCTGGTTGGTGTATTTGCAGGTGGTGATGAACTCGCCCAAGCTCTGCGCGTTGACCAGGAAGCTCACGATGGGATTGGTGCCCTTCTGGTACTTGTACAGATCGCGCATGGCGGAGCTTGCCTTGGCCTGTTGCTCGGGAAGCTTGGCCTCGATTTCCTCGATGCTCGCCTCATTGGAGCCAATCTGCTTTTGCAGATCCTCGAGCTTGGTACGGGCGTCGTTGTAGGCGCTCGTAGCGTCCTCGATCTTTTTCTGGGCGGCGGAAAGCTGATCCTGCGTTGCCTGCGAGGCGGCATACGCCGCAACGGGGGAGAGCATCGGCGTGGCAGTCAGTGCGACAGCGAGTGCGGCGCTCGTGATGATACGAGCCGGCTTCGACGCGATGAGCGCTGCGACGCGATGATTCGAATGCTGCATCCAATCCCTCTGCAATCAATCGTAGGTTATGGTTCGAACGGTATTCTACTACTGCTTTCGACCTCAACTTGAACCTTAAAGGTTCCAAAGGGTCAAGTTGAACTTGAGGCTTTGGCTTTGACCTGCAGTTATAGTGAATTGTTGAGAAACCATAGAGTTCAACTTTAACGTTACGGAACTCTGTCTGACCGCAGATTCACGCCTTAAGGGCTACTCCAACATGGGGTTTTGCACCTATAGGGTTCCCTCGCGGCGAGCCTGCTCAACTTCTTCGAGCGCCTCGGCTGGGGTGAAGGAACACGTGCCGTCGCCGAGCTTGACCGTTTGGATATCGTCTCCGACATGCACCTCTCCGCCTCGAAGCACCACACCGAAAATGCCCTCGTGGGGAAAGATGCAATCACCGGCGAGATAGTAGATAGCACAGCGGGTGTGGCAGACCTTGCCGATCTGGCTGATCTCGACCAGAACGTCGTTGCCGATCTTGAGCTGCGTGCCCAAGGGGAGCGAAAGCAAGTTGATACCTTGTGTGGTGAAATTCTCCCCAAAGTCGCCTTCGTGCACATCGAGCCCGCGATGCTGTGCCGTCTGGATTGATTCTGCGGCCAAAAACGAGACTTGGCGGTGCCAGTGCCCGGCGTGCGCATCGGAAGCGAGACCAAACTGCTCAATGACGGTATCGTGCCCATTGGAGACGGGCGACTTGCGTGTGCCTTTGTGCGCCGACGTGTTAATCGAGACGATGCGGGCGGGTCCTTCGTAGGCGTTGCTGGCGGTGCGTAGGGGAGCGGTCGTCTGAGTACGTTCCGCTAGCTCGCGTTTTGCAGCGTCAAGGATGGGGTTGTCGGTCAGATGTTCTTGGGGCACGCGTGCGCCTTTCGCTTATGAGATTGACAGTATGTTGAATCCTACAACAACGGTAGGTTCATTGCCCGTTGTCGTACAGCGGTGAGTGCCGTCTTTGCGCCGAGTTTGCTCCTCCGATTGCCATAGATACGGTGGAGCTTTGGGTACTGGCGGTTTGGCACGCTAGAATGAATCGGTTGCACTAAGACCGCCCGTTGTGCGGGCAGTTCATGATAGGAAGTTTCCATGGCATTGCAATTTACAGAGCGCGAGTTCATTCCCGTGCTGCTCGGTGGCGACATCAACGCCTATTCGGTGGCGCGCGCTTTCTACGAGGAGTATCAGGTCAAGAGTCTGGTCTTTGGCAAGTACCAGACGGGCCCTGCGTATCGAAGCCAGATTATCGACTACACGCCCAACGTCGACATCGACACCATGCCCGTGATGCTCAAAATCGTCAATGGCATTGCCCAGGCGCATGCCGATAAGACGATTGTCCTGATGGGCTGCGGCGATAACTATGTTGCCCTGGTGGCTCAGGCAAAGGATGCCGATGAGCTGGCGGATAACATCGTCGCGCCCTACGCGCCCTACAGCATGCTCGAGCAGTGCCAGAAGAAGGAGATCTTCTACGAGCTGTGCGAGAAGCA
>CAVCBD010000053.1:0-15415 GCA_963599935.1 Acutalibacteraceae bacterium
CCGCGCTCTCAAAGTACAGGTTGTCCATGCTCGTCATCATGGCCTCGTGGACCTGCCCGGCGGCCAGCTGGTCGGCCATGATAAACATGGCGTAGAGCGACCAGGCGATGGATGCGGTGGCGCCGACCGCGATGAGTGCGTCCATGGTGGGCGCGCCGTGCGCGAGCGACTTGAAGCCGTTGGTAAAGTACGCGTCGTTGACGTAGACGATAGGGATGAGCAGGACGAGCTCGGTAAGTGCGAGCGTCATGCTGTGGGTGTGGTCGGTGAAAATGCCGGGTAGCGGCCAGCCGAGCATGTGCCCCATGCCTATGTAGAACAGCGGGATGAGGAAGATGATTGAGACGATGAGGCGGGTGCGCATGGCGGAGGCGGTGGCCTCTAGCTTTTTGGTCGGCGACTCCATATGGGTGGCACCGGACCTGGCTTGTGCGCTGCCGTTTGGGGCGGCATCGGTGCGCATGCTGACGGGCGAGGCCGAGTAGCCCGCGCGATCGACGGCGGTGCAGATATCGTCGGGGGAGACCTGCGCGGGGTCGTAGTCGACCATCATGGAACCGGCGAGCAGGTTGACCGCGACGCTTTGGACGCCGTCGAGCTTGCTGACGGCGCGGTCCACATGCGCCTGGCAAGCGGCGCACGTCATGCCACCCACGTCGAACGTATCCTGAGCCATGGCTTCTCCTTTCTGTGACGTAGTGTCGGAAATGCTAACCTGCCGATACTATACACCCATACCCCCTGGGGGTGTCTAGTGGAAGTGGAAATGTATGACATTTCGCTACGGAAGAGGATGGCTAATCGGTCGTCGGTCGCTCCTGCCAAACATCTCAATCTGTAACATCTAACGGGAAAATAACCTCTAACTGTTACAGATCAAGACAAACATCTCGGCCGCAAGCCAATGTCTCAATCTGTAACAGTTAGACCAGTTTTTGCCGAGTTACTGTTACAGATTGAGACGTTGTCCGGCGGAGGGGCCTCCGTGCGCTCCCGTCATCTGTGGTTTACGTGGGGGCATGCAAAGCGCGGGTATACTAACCCGCGGCGAATCTGCTCCATCGCTTAGAGCTGCTGCGTCTGGACGGCGCGTGATAGGGCTGCCAAAGCGATCGCCAGCGTGCTGAGCAACGTCCTCTCTGTGCGCACCCGTTTTTGTATGTATTAGCGCACTACCAAGCACGCCCGCGCGGCCGCATGCCGTGCCCATTGCGCGTGCAGATAAGGAACAACAACATATGCGTAATTCTGTATCCGACGTCACGGACGCCGAGATTCTGGACGAGACCCGCGAGGCCATGACCCAGGCTGCCTTCGATGCTGCCGACGAGGCCAGCGCCGCCGAGACCGTCGAGTCCGCGACCGAGAACCTGCCCGCCTTTGACGAGCTGGGACTTTCGGACGAGATTCTTCGTGCCATCGAGAACCTGGGCTACACGGCGCCCACGCCCGTCCAGGCCGGCTCGATCCCCGTGGTGCTCGAGGGCCGCGACCTGCTTGCCGCCGCTCAGACCGGCACCGGCAAGACGGCCGCCTTCTTGCTGCCGACCATGAACAATCTGGAGCACATCGCTCCGCCCAAGCCCGTGCGCGAGCGTGGCGGCCGCAACCGCCGTCGCGGTGCCAAGAAGCCCGAGGGCAACGGCCGCGGCCCCGTGATGCTCGTCATCACCCCCACGCGTGAGCTTGCCCAGCAGATCGACGAGGTCGCCGGCAAAATCGCCGATGTCACCGGCCATGTTGCCGTGACCGTCGTGGGCGGCGTGAGCTACAAGCCGCAGACCGCGGCGCTCAAGTACGGCTGCGACATTCTGGTCGCCACACCGGGCCGTCTGGTCGATCTGATCGAGCAGGGCGCTTGCCACCTGGACGAGGTCAAGGTGCTGGTGCTCGATGAGGCCGACCGCATGCTCGACATGGGCTTTTTGCCCGCCGTTCGCCGTATTGTGCGCGAGACGCCTGCCGAGCGCCAGACGCTGCTGTTCTCGGCAACGCTCGACGAGGAGGCCGTGGGCGAGATCACCGACCTGGTGAGCGACCCGGCCCGCGTGGAGATTGCGCCCGCCACGTCGACCGCCGACACCGTCGACCAGTTTGTGTTCCCGGTGTCCATCGAGGCCAAGAACAACCTGCTGCCCGAGTTCCTCAAAAAGGAGGGCCCGGAGCGCACTATCGTCTTTATGCGCACAAAGCACCGCGCCGACAGCTGCTGCCGTCGTCTGGAGCGCAAGGGCATCAAGGCCGCCGCGATCCACGGCAACCGCAGCCAGGCCCAGCGCGAGCGCGCGCTTTCGGCCTTCCGCGACGGCACCGTTGACGTGCTGGTGGCAACCGACGTGCTTGCCCGCGGCATCGACATTAGCGACGTGCGCTACGTGGTGAACTTTGATGTGCCGGCAGAGCCGACCGACTATATCCACCGCATTGGCCGTACGGGCCGTGCCGGCGAGCTGGGCTGGGCGATTACGTTTGTGACCGAGCAGGACGTGGACGAGTTCTACGAGATCGAGAAGCTCATGGACAAGACGGCCGATATCTACGAGGCCGGCGACTTGCATGTAGGCCCCAACCCGCCCGCCGTCGACCCCGAGCGCGATCCTGCGGCCTTTAAGGTGAAGAAGAAGACCAAGCGCGGCAAGTCCAAGAGCAAGAAGAAACTCGAGCAGGCACGTCGCGACGGCAAGCGCAACGGCGATGACTACGGCGATGTAGCCGGTCGTTCCAACCGCGGTCGCGACGAGCGCCGCGGTGACGGCGAGCGCCCGAGCCGCCCCAAGCGCGGCGGTAAGACCCGCGTGCGCGAGGGCGTTCAGGCTCGCGTGGACGAGGCCGTGGAGAGCGTGGCTCGCGAGGTGGCTGCCGAGGAGCGCGCTGGTGCTGGTGCCGCTGAGCAGCCTGCGCGCGGCAACCGTGCCGAGCGCCGTGCCAAACAGTTCCAGGGCGAGGCGCATCGCCGTCGTCGTGAGGACGAGGACCGTGGCGGCCGTCGTCGTGTTGAGTGCGAGGACGAGGGCCGCGGTTCGCGCGGCGGCAAGCGCGGCTCGGGTGACCGTCGTCGCTCCGGTCGCGATGGCGAGCGTGGTGGCCGTGATGAGCGTCGCGGCGGCGAGGGTCGTGGCTCGCGTGACGAGCGTGGTACCCGCGGCGGCGAGCCCCGCGGCGGCAAGCGCTTTGACGAGCGCGGAGGCCGCGAGGGCGCCCGCGGTGGTGAGCGTCGCGAGGGCGCTCGTGGCAACGGTGGCCGCAGCGGCGCCGGTCGTTCGAATGAGTCGCGCGATCGTCGCGACCCGCGTGCCAGCCGCGATCGTCGCGATGACTGGCGTAACTACGACGACACCCGCGAGGAGCGTCGTGGCGGTTACCGCGGCGGACGTGGCGGCAACCAGGCCGGCTCCCGTGGCGGCCGTGCCGGCGGTCGCGATAACCGTGGCAGCTATGGCAACAGCCGTGGCGGCAAGCGCGGCGGCAGCTCCCGTCGTCCCGGTGACGGCGGCGGCAAGCGCAAATAACACACGCATCGCCCGCTAGAGCGAGGTGAACCAAGGGCTCCGAGCAACTACGCTCTGAGCCCTTTTTAGTGGGCGCAGTTTTAGGTTGGAGATTCGCGTATGCGGGGTTCAGGCATCGACGGAGAACGTGAAACTCCCCACTGACACGCGGCGGCTGCGGTGCCCGGGCGGACACGCCAGGGATTCCGCTCGCCGTCTGGCGCCCCTGCTGCCATCTGGCTTTCACGCTCGCATTCTTTTGGATGTGAGCGTGTTTTTTCACGGCATGCACGGGTCCCCCCGGGTGCACCGTGCATTTTTGGGAGTATTCAGCAGGCCGGGGCGGCTGCATACGCGCCGGAAGCGTCTTTTTGGGCCAGCGAGATCCTCCGACAGACTATTTGGGTTGGCGGACGGGGTCCGGCGCGGCAATATCACGCGTTTCGCGTCGCGCCGGGCCCCAAAATGACGCCGATCGTGCGGCCTCCCCGATTCACGGCGTCGCCGACGGGGACCGCGATGCTGAATACTCCGGTTTTTGCACGGTCCAAGCGGGGGTACGTTGGGACGGGAAGGGGTGCCCCCGTCTATTTATGCATAACAAAAGCGAAATTATGCAAGACAATAGGGCATCATGCGCCGAATACCCAGATTGGGGGCGACATGCGCCGCGATAAGGAATCGGGTGCCCCACCGGGAATAGCCATGAGGGTTACAAAACTATAGAGACATCCAAATATCGCCTAAATACCGTTTATCGAAGAAAAAATACCGTTCACCGGTCATAATGATTGTTCTGGCTTTGGGCTTGTCTACAATAGCTCCCGTAAAAAGAAATGCGGAAGGTTACCGAGTCCCTCGGACGTGGGCCTAACCAAAGTCTTTGAACGGATGTGTCTCTATGGACGCATTCGCTTGATTTTGGTTGGGCTATATTTATGAAGGGACATGCCACCATGGGTTTCTTTTCTCGCCTGATGGGCGGTTCGGATGAGCAGAAGACTGCAGCCTCCGAGTTCGAAATCCTCGCTCCTGTTTCCGGCGAGCTTGTTCATCTGGAAAAAACCAATGATCCCGCTTTTAGCAGCCGTGCTGTTGGCGATGGCGTTGCCGTGGTTCCCCAAGAGGGAACGGTGTGCGCTCCTGTCTCCGGTACCGTCGCGGCGCTGTTCCCGACTGAGCACGCGCTGGGCATCATGTCTGACGACAGCTCTGCTCAGGTGATGCTGCATATCGGAATCGACACTGTTAAACTTGAGGGCAAGGGCTTCCATGCGCTTGTTGCCCAGGGTGACCATGTCGACGCGGGCCAGCCCCTCGTCGAGGTCGATTTCGACGCGGTCCGCGCCGCCGGCTTCGATCCCACGGTCTTCGTTATCGTGTGCGAGCGCTCGGAGAAGTCGACTCTTCGTGAGCATGCTTCCGGCCCTGTTGCTGTTAAAGAGCCTGTCGTCTGGCTTTCCGAGTAAATTCTTGTGGTGGGTACCGTGGTTATCAAGCGAGTTTTCAACAATAACGTCGCAATGGTCACTTCGGACGATGGCTCCGAGCTCATTGTCATCGGTCGAGGCCTCTGCTTTGGCCGTCATGCCGGCGACGCTATCGATGAAGCATCGATCGAAAAGACCTATGCGCTGCAGGAGGGCACTTCTCAGGATTCGCGTACGATCGACCGCTTGGCACATCTTTTAGAGTCCATCCCCACCGCCAACCTCGTGATTTCCGAGGACATCGTTCAGATGCTTCGTCGAGAGCTCAATGTTGATGTCAACGACAAGATTCTCATTGCTCTCGCAGACCATATCAGCCTTGCTTTGGAGCGCGAGCGCAAGGGCGTCTCCTGTGAGAATCCGTTGCTGCTCGAGATCCAGCAGTTCTATCGCAAGGAGTATGCGCTTGCGGGCCGTGCGCTGCAGATTATCAAGGAGTATATGGGCATCCAGATGAGCGAAGAAGAGCAGGGTTTTATTACGCTGCATATCGTCAACGCCACCATGCCGCAACGCTCCGATCGTCTTATCATCTCGGTCCAGCTTGTTCGCGACGTGCTCGCGATTGTTTCTGAGCGCTATTCTACGACCCTCGATGACACCTCGCTGCCCTATGAGCGTTTCGTTCGTCACCTGCAGTTTTTCGCTCAGCGAGCGCTCGATCCTGCGGCCGGGCAAATCAATGGCGACGCGCTGTTCCGAATCGATGAAACGGCGTATCCGTGCGCATTCTCGTGCGCGGACGCCATAGCCGCCCACTTGTCGTCTACCTATAACGTTGTCGTTACCGATGCCGAGAAGAGTTATCTCGCATATCACATTGTTAACCTGCTTGGAGAACCTGGTCTCTAGGTATAACGTGCCCACACATCGATTGATATAAGGCAGGGCTTATGGCCTTGTCCAGGGCACATCTGTCTCAATTTGCGGAAAAGGAAGGGGAGTACCGCTATGACCGCAAAAAAGAAGTTCAATTTCAAAGCGCCGTTGGAGGTGTTCGCGAAGTCGATCGTTCAGCCGATGATGTATCTCTCGGTTGCCGGCATTTTGCTCATCGTGGGCATTATTCTGACCAACAAGACCATCTGCGCCGTGATCCCTGTGCTGGGCTCCGGTCCGTTCCAGCTTGTGGGCGCCGTTGTCTATCAGTCGCTGATGTTTATCATCAACAACCTCTCGATTCTGTTCTGCGTGGGCATCGCCGGCGCCATGGCAAAGAAGAACAAGGGCCATGCTTCGCTGATCGCCCTGATGTCGTTCTTCCTGTTCCTGCAGGCTAACAACATCGTGCTCAACGCCACCGGCTCTCTTGCCGAAGCGAGCGGCATGCTCGGCCTTACCGGAACCGGCCAGAGCACCGTTATGGGCATTCAGGTGCTCGATACCGGCGTGTTTGGCGGCATCATTCTTGGTTGCATCACCGGTGCTGTGTTCAACAAGTACTCGAACAAGCAGTTCCCCATTGCCCTTTCGATGTTTTCGGGCGTTCGCTTCCCGTTCCTGATCATGATCATCATCTCCTGGATCATGGGCGCTGGCTTCTGCATCGTTTGGCCTCCGGTTCAGGGTGCCATCTCCTCCGTTGCCGGCATCATTAAGGAGTCGGGCAACATCGGTCTGTTCATCTACGGCATGCTCAACAAGCTGCTCGTTCCCACCGGTCTGCACCACCTCATCTACACCCCGTTCCAGTTCTCCGATGTGGGTGGCACCCTGACGCTGGGCGATCAGGTTATCGCCGGCGCCTATCCCATCCGTGTTGCCGAGATGGCAATGACGGGCCAGCCCTTCTCCGATAGCACCTACTTCAACAGCTACACCTTCAACAACCTGTGGCCCTACATCGGTATCGGTCTCGCCTTTATCGTCACCGCTTACAAGGGGAACAAGGATAAGACCAAGGCCGTTATCATCCCGCTGATCATCACCGCCGTGCTCTCCTGTGTCACCGAGCCCATGGACTTCCTCTTTGTCTTTGCCGCTCCCGTGCTCTTTGTCGTTCACTCGGTTCTTTCCGGCATCTTCCTGGTCCTGCT
This sequence comes from Acutalibacteraceae bacterium, assembly GCA_963599935.1. Classification (GTDB taxonomy): domain Bacteria; phylum Actinomycetota; class Coriobacteriia; order Coriobacteriales; family Coriobacteriaceae; genus Collinsella. The sequence goes on from CAVCBD010000053.1 coordinate 7,015, forward strand.
CAAGGTCCTCTCCGTGCCCGCTTCGACTGCAGGCGGCATCATCAACATCGTGGTTTCCAACCTGGTCCTCGGTGTCGATAAGACCAACTGGCCGGTTATGCTGGTGCTCGGAGTCGTCAACGCCGCTCTGTACTTCTTCCTCTTCACCTTCCTTATTAAGAAGCTCAACCTCCACACGCCTGGTCGCGAGGAGGAGTCCGAGCTCGCCGAGTCCGTTGCCGAGGGCGAGGCCGCCGCGTCTGTCGCGGTGAAGCAGGGCGCCGTTGCCGCGGCTCCCGCAGAGGGCGTCGATGCAGGTATTGCCGACCTGGTCGCAGGTCTTGGCGGCAAGGACAACATCGAGGAGCTCGAGAACTGCTTTACGCGTCTCCGCGTGAACGTTAAGAACCCGGACCTCATCGATGAGGACCTCATCAACCACGTGCCCAACAGCGGCATCAACCGCAACGGCAATAATATCCAGATCATCTTTGGCATGAAGGTCGCCGAGATGCGCGACAAGGTCGAAAACGCAATTGAGAAGGAGCAGTAAACAATGATCATTACTCTGTGTGGTGGCGGATCCACCTTTACCCCCGGCATCGTCAAGTCCATCGCCCTGCGCAAGGACGAGCTCGACGTTGACGAGATTCGTCTGTACGACATCAACGAGGAGCGCCAGCGCAAGATCGGCGTGCTCGTGGACTGGATTTTGCACGAGGACCTTGGCCTGGACATCAAGCTTACGGTGACCACCGACAAAAAGACGGCTTTTACCGACGCGAGCTTCGTGTTTGCCCAGATGCGCGTGGGCGGCTATGCCATGCGCGAGCAGGACGAGAAGATTCCGCTGCGTCACGGCTGCGTTGGTCAGGAGACCTGCGGTTGCGGCGGCCTTGCCTACGGCATGCGCACCATCTTCCCCATGGTCGAGCTGATCGATGACGTTGAGAAGTACGCCAAGAAGGACTACTGGATTCTCAACTACTCCAACCCTGCTGCCATCGTGTCCGAGGGCTGCCGCGTGCTGCGTCCCAACGCTCGCATCATCAACATCTGCGACATGCCGATCGCAATCATCGACGTGGTTTGCGCCGCGCTCGACATCGACAAGAAGGATGTCGAGTACGATTACTTTGGCCTCAACCACTTTGGCTGGTTCACCTCGATCCGCCACAAGGGCGAGGAGGTGCTCCCGCAGCTGCGCGAGTACATCAAGGAGCACGAGATTCTGCTGCCCGATTCGTACCTCAAGGGCATGGGCTCGCTCATGGCAAAGAAGCCCGAGGAAACCGCCGACGAGCACCCCGAGCAGAACCGCCACACCAAGGGCAGCTGGTACTACGTCTGGAAGGGCGAGTACGAGATCATGGAGTGCTTCCCGGAGTACCTGCCCAACACGTATCTGAACTACTACCTGCAGCAGAAGGAGTTCGTCGAGCATTCCAACCCCGAGCGCACCCGTGCTAACGAGGTTGAGGAGACGCGTGAGAAGAACCTCTTCGACGGCATCGACCACTACGAGAAGACGGGCGAGATCGACGAGAGCACGTTCTATGCGGGCAGCCACGGCGACTGGATTGCCGATCTGGCTATCGCTCTGAAGAACGACACCAAGCAGCGCTTCCTGGTCATTTGCGAGAACAAGGGCGCTATCCCCAACATGCCCTACGACGCTATGGTCGAGCTGCCTGCCTACATTGGCAAGAATGGCCCCGAGGTCATCAGCCGCGACAACATTCCTCTGTTCCAGCAGGGTCTTATGATGCAGCAGCTGAACTCCGAGAAGCTCGTGGTCGAGGCCACGATCGAGGGTTCGTACGAGAAGGCGCTCAAGGCCTTTACGCTGAACAAGACCGTGCCTTCGATGAAGGTCGCCAAGGAGGTTCTCGACGACATGATCGAGGCCAACAAGGGTTACTGGCCCGAGCTTAAGTAAAAGCAACAGGGTTGCTGGCCGCATACCTGGAGCAATGCCCCGTCCACGTGATTGCGTGGGCGGGGCATTGTCATTTGGTAACGCGTTTTACCAAATATGGCATTTATCTGCGGTAATGTTCTATTTCACCGCCGAGGGTGACATTTCATACCGCCTGCCGAACTGCGTGGAGACCTAACAACTTTTTAGGTCAGTGTTGTGCGTGTAGCAACTTCGCCCGGCCTCGCCTCCGGGCTGCCATGTGAGAGGGGATCTTATGGCTCGACTGCACGTAATGGAACGCAGCCACGCTCAGGCCGTTATGGACGACCTGCACGATGCGCTCGGACGCCGTCTGGCGGTGAGTTCGCTCGCCCCGTGCCCCGTTGAGTTTACGGCGGCGCTCGTCAACCTGTGCTCCACCCAGAGCTGCGGCAAGTGCACGCCCTGCCGCGTGGGTCTGAGCGCGCTGAGCGACCTGCTCGCCGATGTGCTCGAGGGCCGCGCCGACGAGTCCACGCTCAACCTGATCGAGCGCACGGCCCGCACTATCTATTTTTCGAGCGACTGCGCCATCGGCTACGAAGCTGGCGCCATGGCGCTTACGGCCATTCGCGGTTTTCGCGACGATTTTGAGCACCACATCCGCGAGCACTCCTGTGGCTTTGACCGCGAGGCCCGCGTCCCGTGCGTCTCGGGCTGCCCGGCGCACGTCGACATTCCCGGTTACATTTCGCTGGTCGAGGCCGGCCGCTATGCTGATGCCGTAAAGGTCATCCGCAAGAACAACCCGCTGCCGCTCGTTTGCGGCCTGGTGTGCGAGCATCCCTGCGAGATGCACTGCCGTCGCGGCATGGTCGACGATCCCATGAACATCCTCGCCCTCAAGCGTTTTGCCGTTGAGCACAGCGACCTCAACGATTACAAGCCCAGCGTGGCCGATAACACCGGCAAGCGTATCGCCGTGATTGGTGGCGGCCCGGCCGGCCTTTCCTGTGCCTACTACCTGGCCGTGATGGGCCATAAGGTGACCATCTTTGAGCAGCGCCACCACTTGGGCGGCATGTTGCGCTACGGCATCCCCAGCTACCGCCTGCCGCGCGAGCGCCTGCAGGCCGAGATCGACTGGATCTTGAGCGCCGGCATCGACGTGGAACTCGACCACTTCGTCAACGGCGAGGAGCTTGCCCGCCTGCGCGACGAGTTCGATGCCGTCTACCTGGCCATTGGTGCCCACAGCGATAAGAAGCTCGGCCTTCCGGGCGAAGAGGCGCTCGGTGTGGAGTCGGCCGTCAAGATGCTGCGCGCCATCGGCGACGACGAGCTGCCCGACCTGAGCGGCCAGCGCGTGTGCGTCATCGGCGGCGGCAACGTGGCCATGGATGTGGCGCGCTCTGCCGTGCGCTGCGGTGCCGAAAAGGTGAGCATCGTCTACCGCCGTCGCATCTGCGACATGACGGCCCAGGATGCCGAGATTGCCGGCGCCCAGGCCGAGGGCTGCGAGGTTCTGGAGCTCACGGCCCCGCTCGCCATCGAGACGGGCGAGGACGGTCGCGTGAGCGGTCTGCGCGTGCAGCCGCAGATTATCGGCGAGCCCCGTCGTGGGCGTCCGGCCCCGCGTGCCGCCGCCACGCCCGAGCGCGTCATTCCCTGCGAGCGCGTGTTTGTGGCCATTGGCCAGGACATCGATTCCAAGCCGTTTGAGGATATGGGCATTGCCTGCAAGTGGGGTTGCGTGGTCACCGATTCGGACGGCGCTGTGCCCAACTTCGATGGTCTCTTTAGCGGCGGCGACTGCCAGACCGGCCCCGCCACCGTTATCCGCGCCATCAACGCCGGTCGCGTGGCTTCGGCAAATATCGACCGCTACCTGGGCTTCGACCACAAGATCAAGCTCGATGTGGAGCTGCCGACCGTTCAGTTTAAGGGCAAGCACGAGTGCGGCCGCTGCGAGCTGGGCGAGCGCGAGGCCGGCGAGCGCATCCACGATTGGAATCTGGTCGAGCAGGGCCTTACCGAGGAGGAGGCACGCCAGGAGGCGAGCCGCTGCCTGCGTTGCGACCACTTTGGCTTTGGCGCGTTCCGCGGAGGGAGGAACCTGGAATGGTAAAGCTCAACAACCCCACTGTCAGCGACAACACCGAAGGCGGAGCAGTCAACATGGTCAAGCTCACGATCGATAATTGCGAAGTCGTGGTACCCGAGCACACCACGATCCTGGACGCGGCCAAGTCCGCCGGCATCCAGATTCCCACCCTGTGCTACCTGCGCGATCTAAACGAGATCGGCGGCTGCCGCGTGTGCGTGGTCGAGGTTGAGGGCTGCGACCAGCTGGTTGCCGCCTGCAACAACTACGTGCTCGACGGCATGGTAGTCCACACCAACAGTCCCAAAGCCCGCGAGGCGCGCCGCACCAACGTGCAGCTGCTGCTGTCCCAGCACGATTCGCGCTGCACGAGCTGCGTGCGCAGCGGCAACTGCAACCTGCAGACCATCGCCAACGACCTGGGCATCTTCTATCTGCCGTACGAGCAGCACCTGGCGCGTGATGGCTGGGACTTCGATTTTCCCATCATTCGCGACAACGACAAGTGCATCAAGTGCATGCGCTGCATCAAGGTGTGCGAGAGCGTGCAGGGGCTCGGCATTTGGGATCTGACCAACCGCGCCACGCATACCGCCGTGGGCACCCGTGGGCGCGCGCCGATCGGCAAGACCGGTTGCGTCGCGTGCGGCCAGTGCATCACGCATTGCCCGACGGGCGCGCTGCGCGAGCGCGACGACACCGAGACCGTGTTCGACGCTATCGCCGATCCCGACAAGATCGTGCTGGTGCAGATCGCGCCGGCCGTGCGTAGCGCCTGGGGCGAGGAACTCGGCATTTCGCGCGAGGAGGCCACCGTCGAGCGCCTGGCCTGCGCGCTGCGCCGCGTGGGCTTTGAGTACGTGTTCGACACCGATTTCTCGGCCGACCTCACCATTATGGAGGAGGGCTCCGAACTGCTCGAGCGCCTGGGGAGGGCCGTCAAGGGCGAGGGCGACAGCCACGGCTGGCCCATGTTCACGAGCTGCTGCCCGGGCTGGGTGCGCTTTGTGAAGGCACGTTACCCCGAGTTTGTCGACAGCCTCTCTACGTCAAAGTCGCCGCAGCAGATGTTCGGCGCCATCGCCAAGACCTACTACGCCAAGGTGCTGGGCGTGGAGCCCGAGCGTCTGTTTGTGGTGTCCGTGATGCCGTGCACGGCCAAGAAGGCCGAGTGCGCGCTGCCCAGCATGGTGGGCGAGAGCGGTGCGCCCGACGTGGACGTTGCGCTGACGGTGCGCGAGATGGTGCGCATGATCCGCGCGAACCACGTGAGCGTGGATACGCTGGTTGAGGAGCCGCTCGATACGCCGCTGGGCTTTGGCACGGGCGCGGGTGTGATCTTTGGCGCCACGGGCGGCGTGATGGAGGCCGCCGTGCGCTCGGCCTATTACCTGGTGACGGGCAAGAATCCCGACGCCGACTTCTTCACCGATGTGCGCGGCCTGGACGGCTGGAAGGAAGCCGTGGCCGATATCGATGGCACCAAGGTGCGCGTCGCCGTGGCACACGGGCTGGGCAATGTTGCCCGTCTGCTCGACGCGATTCGCGACGGCCGCGTGAGCTATGACTTCGTCGAGGTTATGGCATGCCCGGGCGGCTGCGTCGGTGGCGGCGGTCAGCCCATCCACGACGGCTGCGAGCTGGCAGCCGAGCGCGGCCAGGTGCTGTGGGGCCTGGATGCGAAGGCGGACATTCGCTTCTCGCACGAGAATCCCGATGTCCAGGCGTGCTACCGCGAGTTCTTGGGTGAGCCGCTCTCGCCGCTGGCCGAGGAGTTGCTGCATACCGACCATCACGCATGGGCGATGCCTAACGAGGGGGCGTGCTAGCGATGTGCGCGTTTAATGTTGAGATGTCGCGCCGGGGGTTTGCCTCGGCGCTCGCCGCGGGCGCGCTGTCGCTTGCGCTCGCGGGCTGTGGCGGCGGGGCTGCCGGTGCCGGGTCCGCCGCGGGCTCGGCTGCCACGGACGGCGCCGGTGCTGCTGCCGAGCCGGTCGAGGTGCACGTCGCCTCGCTCAAGGGGCCGACCTCGATTGGTCTGGTGCAGTTTATGGACCGGGCGGCCGATGGCGAGACGGACAATGAGTTCGACTTTGCGATCAACACTGCCGCCGACGAGATTGTGCCCAAGGTCATTCAGGGCGATATCGACATTGCCCTGGTGCCCGCCAACGTGGCGAGCGTGCTCTACAACAAGACCGAGGGCGCGGTGCAGGTCATCGACATCAACACGCTGGGCGTGCTGAACGTGGTGACGGGCGACGCGGACGTGACCTCGTTTGGTGACCTGGCGGGTCGCACCGTCTACATGACGGGCAAGGGCACCACGCCAGAGTACGTCATGAGCTTCCTGCTGGAGCGCGCGGGCCTGACCGGCCAGGTGACACTCGAGTTTAAGAGCGAGCCCACCGAGGTGCTGTCGGCCCTGCTTGCCGATCCGTCTGCCGTGGGCGTGCTGCCGGAGCCGTTCAAGACCGCTGCCATCGCCAAGAGCGAAGGCAAGCTGTCAGCGCCGGTAAGTCTGACCGATGTGTGGGACGAGCTGGCGGGTGACACGGGTTCGCGCCTGCTGACGGGCGTGACCGTGGTGCGCCGCGCGTTTGCCGAGGAACATCCCGAGGCCGTGGAGGAGTTCTTGAGCTGCCATGCGGCGAGCGTTAAGGCTGTCAATGCGGCGCCGGCAGACTGGGCGCAGGCCGTAGTCGATGCCGGCATCGTGGACAACGCCAAGATCGCCGAGAAGGCGATTCCCGGGTGCATGCTTGTGTGCCAGACGGGCAAGGATATGAAGGTGGCACTTAGTGGGTATCTGCAGGTGCTGTCCGACGCGGACGCGAGCGCCGTGGGTGGTAAACTTCCGGCTGACGATTTCTACTACATGGAGTAGCCCGTGCGTGCGTTTGCTCGACAAATGACAGAGCGTATGAAGGCGGTGGCGGCAGCAGGTGCCGTCGCCGCCTTTTGGCTTGCCGTGTGGGTCTTCGCGGCGGCGCTGGTGGCGCAGCCGCTGATCTTGCCTGGGCCGGGTGCTGTTGCCTTGGCGCTGCTGCGCCTGGTGTGCGATGGCGGTACCTGGGCGATTTTGGCGGGCTCGGGCGCGCGGATACTGGGCGGGCTGGCTCTTGCCGCGGTGTGTGGTGGCGTGCTTGCCGGGATTTCGTCACATTCGCGGGCGTTTGCCCGCTTGGTGGCTCCGGCGCTTTCGTTTGTGAAGGCGACGCCGGTCGCCTGCGTGGCGGTCCTGCTGCTCATTTGGCTGGGGTCGGCGCGCGTGAGCATCGCCGCGGTGTTTTTGATGGCGCTGCCGGGCGTGTATTTTTCGCTAGCCGAGGGGCTGGCGCAGGTTAATGGGTCGTTGGAGCAGATGTTTCGTCTGCATGGCGTGCGTGGCTGGCGCCTGTTTTGCGCCAACACCTGGCGCGAGGTGCTGCCGTTTGTGCTTTCGTGCGTCCGGGCCGTGATTGGCATGGGCTGGAAGGCTGGCGTGGCGGCCGAGCTTATCGGCATGGCGGTGGGTACCGTGGGCGAGCGCATCTATCAGGCAAAACTTTTGATTGAGACAGCTGATCTGCTGGCGTGGACCGTGCTGGTCGTTGCCGCTTCGTGGGCGTGTGAGCGCGCACTGGTGCGGCTGCTGCAGGCTTCGGGGCCCGTGGCGTGGCGTGCGGCCGTGCGGACACATGGGCATGGGCTGCGCGGGCGTGCGGGGGCTGTGGGCGATGACGCCGCGGCGGAGCTCACGCTTGTCGTGGCTGATCGCGCACCGTGGGCGCCGGCGCTGGACGGCCTGGTGCTCAACGTGCCTGCGGGCGGACGTGCTTGCGTGATGGGCGCCTCGGGTGCTGGCAAGACGACGCTGCTCGCGCTGGCGGCGGGGGAGTGCGCGCCGTGCTCGATGGTGTTTCAGGATGCTCGTTTGGTCGAGGACGCCTCGGCGCTCGATAACGTGCTGGTGTGCGCCGATGCGCGCGTGGATGCTTCGAGTGCCGCGGCCTTGCTGCGCCTGCTGGTGCCGGGGGCCGATGTGCATACCTGCGTGGCCGAGCTTTCGGGCGGTCAGCGCCGACGCGTTGAGATTGCCCGAGCCCTGCTTTGCCCCGGCGGCGCGGTCATTCTAGACGAGCCCTTTACCGGCTTGGATGCCAGTGCGCGCGATGCGACGGCCAAGGTCGTGCTCGACCAGCTCGGCGGCCGCACGCTCTTGCTCGCCACACACGACGCTACTGACGTTCAGGCCCTCAACATCTCGGACGTCATCACGCTGTAGAGGCTCGTCCAAGTCCAAATTCAACAACAAAATGATTCGTTTTCGTCTGCTCCTATGGGGGTGGATGTGCTATTCTATCTGCGGGGTAATACTTAGGAATACCAAGTAATACCAACGCCGCAGAAACAAACTCCGGATGCGGGCCAATCGG
>CAVCBD010000054.1:0-15387 GCA_963599935.1 Acutalibacteraceae bacterium
TCGGCGGAAAACGCCAGGTTCCCTGCCTGTTCATCGACGGCAAGCCACTCTACGAATCGAGCGACATCATCGCCTGGGTACAGGAGAACCTGATCTAGTACTCATTGGGGACGCACTTAAATGAGTAGTTCCACTCATTGGGGACGCACTTAAATGAGTAGTCGTTAAAGAACGTCCCCAATGACTAACTAGCCGTGAAAGCGGGCTATGGGCGCCAGAGGCTGCTCGCGAAAGACGCGCTCGACGGCGGCGCGGTATTCGTCGACCTTTTTGGTCTTGCGCACGATCTTGTGAACGGTAGCGGGATCGGCGAAGGCGCACTTGGCGTAGAACCACCACTCCTTCATGCGAAAGACTGCATTGCCGCCAATCTCATCCGCATAGGCTGCGAACAGCGTGTCGTGGAAGCGCTGCAGCTCAGCTGCCGTGGCAGCAGGACCGCCCTTAACCATGCGAGCCAGTGCGGGGTTCGCAAGCAAGCCGCGCCCCAACATTACGTGACGCGTTCCGGGATAGGCCTCCACCAGCGCATCCATGTCCTCAAGATCAAAGATGTCGCCGTTATAGGCCACGGGAAACGGCGCCCGCTCCAGCGTCTCGCCGTAAAACTCTTTGCGCGGCGAGCCCGTATAGCGGTCCTTTTGCACGCGCGGATGCACGATCAGCTCTGCCAACGGCATGCGGCAATAGAGGTCGAGCACGCGCTCGTATTCGTCGTCGTTCTCCAATCCCAGCCTGGTCTTGACCGACACCGGCAACGGCGAGCGTTCACACACGTCGCTCAAGAACACCTCGAGCTCATCCAGGTTGCGCAAAAAGCCCGAACCCTTGCCTTTAGCGACAACCGTACCCGAGGGGCAGCCAAGGTTGAGATTGACCTCGCGGTAACCCATATCGGCGAGCACCTGCGCCGCCCACACAAACTCGTCTGCGTTCTTGGACATCAGCTGAGGCACCACGTTAAGCCCCTGGTTATTGGCAGGGTTCACCTCTTTAAACGCCTTGCCGCCAAAGCGGTTACCCACCCGCGGCGGCGGCAAAAACGGCGTGTAATAACAATTGAGCGCACCGAAGCACTCCGCATGCACGCGACGGAACACATGCCCGGTAATCCCCTCCATAGGGGCCAGCGATAAATACATCGACATCCACTCTCAACTCACAATGTGACAAAGGGACAGTCCCTTTGTCACATTCGCAAATCATCATTCGAGTGATTATTTTGGCACAGCAGAGCAAATGACCCCATGCATGTTATTTGTCCTTCGGCAGTGGCTTCATGCTCCAAAAGACGACGTTCATAATGACGACAATGACGAGCACGACGCCGTTGGCCACCCAAAAGCCCATATCGAGGCCGAGCCACTCCGAGGTACCAAACAGGTCAATCCAAATCTGCGTCCAGTTCATGCGAACGCTCCTCTCATGTCAAATCCCCTGCTACAGCAACTCGCCATAGCGCTTGACATATGCCTTCTTAAGGCTTGTCGCCAGCGCCATGTACAGCAAGACGCACGGAATCAGGAACAGGAAGTACTCAATGGGCAAGGCACCCAGACCCAACGTGGGTCCAAGCGGGCTAAATGGAATCGCCGTGAGCAGCGCGATGCCCGTCATCGTGAGCAGCATCACCGGCGCCGAGGCGCGGCTCTGGATAAACGGCAGCTTGGGCGTGCGGATCATATGAATAACCAGCGTCTGGCTCCACATGGACTCGACAAACCAACCGGCCTGGAACAGCGCGATATATGCCAGCTGCATCTGCCCCAGCGCAGCGCCCGAGTAAACATGCGCCAGATCGTTAAACAGCACGCCGTGGCTCACAAACAGCGGGCAGAAAACAAAGTACATAAAGATGTAGGTCATAAAGTCGAAGATGGAGCTGGTGGGACCGATCCAGATCATGAACCTGCCGACACTCGACGCATCCCAGGTACGCGGCACGCGCAGGAACTCCTCGTCCACGTTATCCCAGGGAATCGCCAGGCAGCTGCAGTCATAAATCAAGTTGAGCAAAATCAGCTGGATGCTCATCATGGGCAAAAACGGCAGCAGGGCAGACGCGGCAAGCACGCTAAACATGTTGCCGAAGTTAGAGCTCGCGGTCATTTTGATGTACTTGATCATGTTAGCGTAGGTCTTACGCCCCTCGATGATGCCCTCCTCGAGCACCATCAGGTCCTTCTCGAGCAAAATAATGTCCGCCGACTCCTTGGCAACGTCGACAGCGGTATCGACCGAGATTCCGATATCGGACGACTTCATGGCCGAGGCATCGTTGATGCCGTCACCCATATAGCCCACAACATGCCCGTTGTCGCGCAGAACGGAGACGACACGCGCCTTTTGGTCGGGCGTGAGCTTGGCAAACACCTGCACGTCCTCGGCGCGGCGGGCGAGCTCCGCATCATCCATGGCGGCAATATCGCTGCCCAGCAGCATGTTGTTGACCTGCAGCCCCACCTGCTTGCAGATGGTACGCGTGACCTTCTCGTTGTCTCCGGTCAAAATCTTGGTGGCGACGCCATGATTGCGCAGTGCCTCGATAGCATCGGCCGTCGACTCTTTAGGCGGATCCAAAAACGCCAGATAGCCGATTAGGACCATATCGCACTCGTCTTGGGCGCTAAAGGCGCCGACCGGCGAAGGATTGGACTTTTGCGCAATCGCCAACACGCGAAAACCGTCGTCGTTCAGATCGGCGACCGTTGCAAGGATGCGCTCGCGCACTTTGCCATCCAGCACGCGAACCGCACCATCGATCTCGGCATGCGAGCACACCGAGAGCATTTCCTCGACAGCGCCCTTGGTGACCATCTGAGTCTTGCCGCTGCGATCGCGCACCACGGTGGTAAGGCGACGGCGCGCAAAATCAAACGGCACCTCGTCGACCTTTACGTATGCCTCCGAAAGATCGGTGAGACTCGGGTCGTTTTGCTCCTCTTCCTCGGTGCACTTGATAATCGCCAGGTCCATGAGGTTCTTGTAGCCCGTCTGGAAATAGCTGTTGAGATAGGCGTGGCGCAAAACGCGCGAATCCTCCTGACCGTTGATATTCCAGTGATACTCCAGCACCACCTGGTCCTGCGTCAGCGTGCCGGTCTTGTCCGTGCACAGCACGTCCATGGCGCCAAAGTTCTGAATCGAGTTGAGGTTCTTAACGATGGTCTGTTTTTTGCTCATGGCAACTGCGCCCTTGGCAAGGCACGTGGTGACAATCATGGGCAGCATCTCGGGCGTAAGACCCACGGCAATGCTGATGGCAAAGAGGCCGGCATCGAGCCAGTTGCCCTTGGTAACGCCGTTAATCAAAAAGACGAATGGGACCATCACCATCATAAAGCGGATGAGCACCCACGAGACGCCATTGACGCCTTTGGAAAAGCTGGTCTCCACGGCGTCATCCGAAAGGCTCGACGCCATCGAACCAAACAGAGTCTGCTCGCCCACGCTAAAGACGGCTGCGGTCGCGCTGCCCGAGATCACGCTGCTGCCCATAAGGGCGATATTCTCGAACGACGTTGCCGAATCGGATTCTACACAGGTCGTGGGCATTTTCTCGACAGGCTCGCTCTCACCCGTCAGGCTGGCCTGGCTCACAAAGAGGTCCTTGGCCTCGATGATTCTCACATCCGCAGGGATCATGTCGCCAGCGGAAAGGTGCACAATGTCGCCGACCACCACATCGTCGATGGGAATCTCCTCCTTGGGAGCACCCTTTCGAGTGACCGTCACGGTCGTCGTGATCATGTCGAGCAGCTTTTCGGCCGCGTTGCCGCTACGCGCCTCCTGGATATAGCGCAACGTGCCCGAAAGCACCACCATCGTGGTGATGATAATCACGGTCAGCGGATCGAAATCTTCCGGCACGCTCCCCATAAGCGAAAGGGCGGGAAACACCATGTCCGTTGCCGCCGAGATAATGGCCAGGAAAAATAGGATTGCCGTAAAGGGGTTGACGAAGGCGTCTGCGAGCCTGCGGGCCAGCGACTTATTCTTGCCGCGCGTGACCACGTTGCGCCCGTTGTCCGCCTCACTGTGTGCGACCTCGTCGCGATCCAGACCACCCAGGTTGGACCCGACCCATGTCATAGCATCGCTCAGCGGAATGGTCGCCGCATACTGGATGCGCCCCTCCGCACGATGCCGAATCAAATCGTGCTGCGCTTGAGCCGTCGAAGCCGCACGGTGCATGGTTAACATCTTCACTTACTACGCTCCGTTCTATCGATTGCATGCAGAGCAACTTAGCTGCGGCGGTCCTTAACAAGATGGGACCGCGGCGACGCACACCGCCCTGCGCTTCCGGTACTGTCACTGCCGCTCAAGGTCCTCACCTCTCCTTCGCGTCTGCGACTGTTCACAGAATAGAAAAGCCGCAAGACCCAGCACATGGCTGGTTTCTTGCGGCTTTCTTGCGATTCGGCAAGGATTGTTCTGCTGCTTTCTATTGGCGGGGGCAATAGGCCAAAGCGTCATTCCGTCATCTTGTAGCCCACGCCCCACACGGTTAGCAGGTAGCGCGGGTTGTCGGGCTCGGGCTCGATCTTCTTTCGAATCTTTCGGACAAAGGCCATGATGTTGCTGTCGTCGAGCAAATACTCGTCCCGCCACACCGCTCGATAGATTTCTTCCTTGCTAAGGACCGTGCCCCTATTGGTGGCCAAAAAGGCAAGGATGTCAAACTCCTTGGGCGTGAGCGAGGCGGGTACACCCAAGACCTTCACGGTGCGCGAAGCCAGGTCAATCGACAGCCCGTCGATAACGATGGGCTCTGCGGCGGAACCCGGCTGCGAACCCGCGAGCATGAGTTCGACGGATGTGAGTCTGCCCGACGCGATATCGGCAAATATAGGCGCAAGCTCGTGGGCGGCGGCACTGCCGGACGAGAACAGCGCACCGCTGAGCTCGGCGGCCTCGGCGGGCGTGATCGCTATGTTGGTTCTGTTCGTTTGCATAGAACCACCCTAGAACAAACTGCTCGCACGGGACAGGTAGACCCGCTTGATGACCGAAACGACAACAAGGTACAGCACACTGAGCAGTGCGACGACGCCCAAATACCACGCCGGTAAAGCGGCAAGACCGATCAGTTGCACCGCCGGACCCAGTGCGAGTAAGGCAGACGCGACAAGCATGATGCCGACCATCATCGCGAGCAAACGGCGCGGGCGATCAGCCCCGCGAACGCATCGTGTTCGCAAGACCAAAAGCACCAGCGACTCGGTCCATGCGCACTCCAGCAGCCAACCTGCTTGGAACATGGCAATAAAGGCCGCCCTACCCGCGTCGTCCAACGCCATAAAAGATGCACCGCATACGGCGGGGCACACGCCAAAGAACAAAATGGCAAAGGTGATGATGTCAAAGGCCGAGCTCGCAAAGCCAAAATGGAGCATAAAGCCACCCAGGCCCTTGCCCGACCATGCCTTGGGGCGAGCAATCTCCTCGCCGTCAACGTTATCCCACGACAACGCCAGGCAGGTCGCGTCGTAAAACAAGTTGAGCAAAAGCAGCTGAGTAGCGGTCGCCGGCACAAAGGGCAAGAAGATGCTGGCGGCAGCCACCGAACAAATATTGCCAAAGTTAGAACTCGACGCGATGCGGATGTACTTGGAGGCGTTGGCGAACGAGGCCCTGCCCTCGCGTACGCCCTCGGCAACGACGCCCAGGTCGCGCTCGAGCAGCACGAGGTCGGCAACCTTCTTGGACTCGGCGGCGGCAGAATCCACAACGATACCGACGTCTGCCGCCGTAAGCGCCGGCACGTCATTCACGCCGTCGCCGATATAGCCGACGGCATGGCCCGAAAGCCGGATGAGCCCTACGATACGCGCCTTTTGCGCGGGCGTGAGCTCGGCAAAGACGCGAGTCTGCCCCACCTGGATAAGCGCCTCGGACTCCTCCATGGCATCGAGCATGGCACCCGTGATGACGTTACCGGCGGGAATCCCAAGGCGTTTACAGGTAGAACGAGCGACCGACGCCGAATCACCGGTCAGCACGCGCACCTCGACAGACAGGTCGGAAAGTGACCGAATGGCAGCGTGGGCGCTAGCCTTTGGTCGGTCGAAGAAGCCCAGAAAACCGCACAGCACCAGACCGTCCCAACCCGCCGCCGTCGTACTGTAGGCGACAGCGAGCACTTTGATGCCATCGGCACGCATATCCTCGGCAACCTCGTAGGCGCTCTGGCGCCCTTCTTCATTCATGGGAACGAGCTCGCCTTTAAAGCTCGCCCAGTCGCAATGTGCGCAAACGCTTTCGACCTCGCCCTTAACGATGGTCAGGCGACTGTCGGGACGAGCAGGCAGCCCCAGACACCCAAGTGCCCCCGGTGTGGTGCCGAGCTTAACGCCCGACGCCTTGACAACGTGATCAAAGGGATCGGACGCATACAGGGTAAATGAATGACCAAGATCTTTGGCAGCAAGGCGAAGCTCGGGTGCGGCACACGCATCGGCAATAGCCCGGTTAAGTTGATTGGCGACGGTCCCCTGATTCATACTCTCGAGATACGCCAAGTTGAGGGTCTGCTCGCTCTCGTTGCCCAGGATATCGGTGTAGTACTCAAGCACCGCGACATCTTCTGTCAGCGTTCCCGTCTTGTCCACGCACACTACGTCCATGGAGCCCAGCGACTCCATGGCATCGACGTTCTTAACGATGACTTGCTTGTTTTTGAGACGACGGGCGCTGCCCGACAGACAGACGCTCGTAACGACTGGAAGCATTTCGGGAACCAGACCAACGGCCGTTCCCAAAGCAAACAGCAGCGCTTGCGCCCAGTCGCCCAACACGACGCCACGAATCGTAATGACAAACGGCAACACAATCAGCATGCACTTGACTAAAGCCGCGCAAATGCTCTTGGCCCCAACATTAAACTGCGTGGCAGGGCGGGCGCGCCGGCACGGCACGGCCTCATCCTTGTCGGCACATGCAAGAACGGTTGCCGAGGCCTTGCCATCAACAATAGTCGTCCCTGCGCGAACGGTCTCGCCCTCCCGCTTTGCGGTCTGGCCACTCTCGCCTGTAAGCGATGACTCGGAAACAAGAATGTGATTGCCCTGGGCAAGAATCGCATCGACCGGGCAGAGCATGCCAGCGTACAAGCGAATCACATCGCCAGGCACAAGCCGGTCGGCATTGATTTGAACCCAGCATGCGTCAACACGCTTCCAAACGGCCGCATGGCTCGCCCTCAGCATATGGCGATTGAAGGTGCGCATAGCCTCATTTTCATAGAACAGACGCACCAAGCCGCCGACCAGCCACATTGCAAACAACACAGTAGGCGCGAACACCCCCGTCTGGCCCTGCGCCTGCGGAACGACATCGACCAAAAAAGCCAAACCGGCCAGCGCAAGCAACAGGGACGAGAACGGATTGAAAAATGATTTTTTAATCATCAGAGCCTCTTTCTAGCATGGATTCGATTGTATCCGAGGCATATACCGGTATCCCCGCCCCACTCCTTGCGACTTCCTTGCTTTTACATGCAACACATGTGACACAGGAACGGCCCCTTTGCCTTATTCCTTGATTTCCGGTTACCGCACACAAAGAACAAACGCCTGCTAATCATTTACGCTCAGGGACATGTGTACGCCACAGACGGAAAACGATGGGGATCGAGGGCTTCGCGCAGCAGCTCACCGAACATGACAAGAAGTGCATCCAGTGATACTGCACATACCCAAAATCGCAGCAACTGTCCTCGTCATGGCGTTCGCAGTATGTCTGCTGAGGCTGCCACTCCGCATGACCAACGACATCGTATTTCGCCAAAAGGGTTTCCAACCAGCGGGAATGTATTCCGCAATCACACTCCCCGCAATCGCACTCACCATCTTTTGCTAATGCGCCCTTGCACCGCGCTTTGGGATGCAGGACAAACAGTGAAAGGAGCTGCAAGCAGGTTTACACTCTAGCTGCTGCTCTCAAACGCCGTCTACATCTCGAGGTCTAATACTTTTCCCGAGAAGTGAACGGCTGTATTTGGGCCCCCGAAACATCGACATTTTTAGACGTTAAAATCGCAGGATTCGACTGGCAAAACCGCAGGAAATTGCACGCCAAAAGTGCCGATGCTTCGGGGGTCCGTTTTCACTCGTTCACTTCTCGGGAAAAGTATTTGACATCGATTTCGCAAGGGCCCCAATATGGCAAAGGGGCAGTCTCCTGCCGCATAACGAGGCGCCCTATTGTCACTGGCAGAATCCATCCGAGGACTGTAAGGGGCACGCATTCCATAAGAGTTGAATCCAACAGCTAAAACCGATTCCACATGCATGAAAACGCGCTCGGTATCAGGCAAAAAGCAGTGATGGCAAGGAGAGACGTCCCATTGCGACGGGCGCGAAAAGCATCCTTGCCAACGCCCAGGCAGCGCATCGTATGCTCGGCAGGACCATCTGGCAAGCCGACATGGCAAACCCATCGAGCTGCCATGACACTTTAGCCGCATGACCATGCACTCATCGATGGCGGGATTCTCTATACTGAGTCACATATGACGGTATCGCGCCAAAGGAGAACGCCGTGACCACGTCGCAGATATCCCTGCTCGCGCTCATCTCGGTTGGAGGCATCGGCATCCTGCTTATCGGAATGAGCACGCTCATGAAAGCCACCGCCCGCAGGAAAGCCAAGGCCTGCACCGCTATGATCATGGGAACGGTCATTGACCACCGCTTTATGGGCGAAGGCAGAATGTATCCCGTTTTGGAGTACACCGTCGACGGCACGCGGTACCACGTGAGAAAACAATTCCGCGGCGTAAAGACCAAAAGCTTGTCGGGACTCCCCGTCCGCACGCAAAGCGCGGCGTACGAAGACGCCAAGGGCTGGTTGCACGTACAGACAGGACCCATCGCACGCCTAGATACTCTCGCAGAGCAGCTTTGGCCCCTCGGCAGCCAAATGACTGTGCACTACAACCCCAGCAGCCCAGACAAGAGCTATGTCGAGCGCCCTATCGTGGGCGACTTTGCCACGCTGATGTTTAACATCGCGGGTATCTTGCTCATCGCGCTGAGTATTTTGCTCTATGTTCTTATCCAGCGCTAGCTCAGACTGATACATCCCGCGCGCCGCGCGCCACAACGACCGCCACGACACCAAGGACCAGCTATGGCAACACTCTCCGAACAAGAACGTAAGCGCATCCAGCGATACTGCATTTGCCCCAAGGTTGCCGGCGCGGCGCTTGCCATGGCATTCGTGCTGCCCTTATCGATCATTCCTTTCGAAATGGTCGACGACATCGTCTTCCATCACGAAGGCTTCCAAGAGACAGGCATGATGACCGCCTTGGTGCTCACCGCCATCGAGCTCGTTATATTCTGCTACTGCGCTCTCGCCCCGCGCTTTGGCATGCGTGGCAAGCAGTGGAAGGAAATGCAGCGCCGGCTCGCCGTCGAGCAGAGCGAGAAAGACCGCTCGGCACAAATCGCAGGCGTTGTTGGCACGCAGGCCGCCGCGCGCCTGCTCAAGAACAGCGACAACGAGACCGCGCGCAACCTGGGCGGCGCGGCAGAAGTCGCCGCTGCCGTAGGCGCCGTCGCCACCGCGGCAGACGTGCTTACCGAGAGCTTCGCCAACGCGAAGGCTATGGCAGAGGCCTGTGGCGTGTCTGTCCCCCGTGCAAAGAAGTGGGTCGTCGCGCTTGTGGCGCTGCCCCTCGCGATCGTATGCGGCGCCTATATCCCGCAGCTGGCGCAGGGAAACATCGAGATGCAGGAGAACGCCGCGGCCGCGGCCGAGCAGATCGCCATCGCACGCAAGGCATTAGAGCCCTCATGCGAGTACGTGTCCGCCGATGACCCCTACGAGCGATATCAAGATTACGGCTATCACGTCCGCGGTTATCTGCACGACGGCGACTCCGATACCCAAAAGACCTATACGTACATGGATTTTGACAACAAGGGAACGCTCACGGAAGTGAGCTACGCGGCAGAGATTGACCCCGACGCGAGCCTCGAGGACAACCTTGCCCGTATCGAGCTCGACCTTGACGCGCTTTCCTCTGTTGTCCAAACCATAGGCGTCAAGACCGCAAGCCCCGAGCTCCTAGCACCGCAGGAGCTCCCCGAAGAGTTTAGGCAGGCTTTTTTGAACGGCTCGCTCTACGAGAGAGTCTCTATCAGGACGAGTGACGACCCCATCAAAGCGTATTACTCGTTTGACACGGATCCCGAGGACGAGTTTGACGAGTACACCCATCCAACCATCCGCATCACGCTGATGGGCAGAACAAGCTAGGCGCAGGAGAGAAATGTGACAAGGGGACTGTCCTTTTGTCACATTATTCGGAGCGTAGGGCCTCCACGGGGTCTTTCTTGGATGCGCTGCGGGCCGGCAGCAGGCCGGCAACGACCGTCAGCAGCACCGAAATCGCGATGAGCACCAGCGCATCCTGCACGGGCAGGCTCATCAGATTGGGCACCTGTTTGGCCGCAAGCGCCCAGGCATTAACCGGAAAGCTTACGAGCACCACGACGGCAACGGCAAAGACGCCGGCAATGAGACCTTCGATGAAGGTCTCGGCGTTGAACACGTTGGCCACGTTGCGCTTCGACGCGCCGATCGCGCGCAAGATACCGATCTCCTTTTTGCGCTCCAGCACACTGATGTAGGTGATGATGCCAATCATGATAGAGCTCACAACCAGGCTGATGCTTACAAACGCGATGAGTACCAAGCTGATGGTGTTTACGATATCGGTCACTGAGCCCATGATGATGCCCATATAGTCGGTGTACGAGATGGCCTGCTCATCGTGCCCGGCGGCTTTGGCCTGCTTGTTATACGCATCGATATGGTCGAGCACACGCTCCTTGGCCTCAAAGTCGCGCGGGAAGATCTTGACCGAGATGGGGTCGGCCTCGTCAGCATAGCCCAGCGTGGTCAGGTTGTTGTCGTAGGTGAGCTTCGACGCCTTCGCGTAGCTCATCATGAGCGAGCTCAGGTCCTCGGCGTCCATGTTGAAGTGGATAGCGCGGGCAAACGCACTCGCATCCACGTGCATGGCGCTCGCCAGGTTGGCAAAACTCGACGACATCTGCGTCGCCATCTGGTCGATAAGTCCCGCCGCACCCGCTTTGAGCTGGGTAGACACCGTCGCTGCGATTTGGTTGCTGAGCGATTGCATCACCTGGTCCATAGCCTGCTGCAAATAGGGTGCGAGCTGCTTTTGCACGTAGTCGGTCATCGCCTGCTGCAGCCGCTCAGCAAGCGCATCTCCGCCCAACGCCTTGAGTTGCGCCAGGCATTGCTGCGCTGTGGCATCGTTCTCCAGATACGCCGAGAACGCAGCAGCGAGCTTCGATGCGTCCTTAAGGTCCTCGGGCGTCAGGGCCTTAAACTGATCGGACTGCATAAAGCCCTCAAACAGCTGGTTGGCAAGTGTTCCCACCTGCTGCATCTGCTCGGGCGTAAGCTCCAGGTCATCAAAGACACCCGAGAAATCGGGGGTCGGCGCCTTGGCCATGATGCCGCTAAAGTCGATATCCTTGCCCACGCCAGAAAGGTCGATGTCCAGGCCCGACAAATCGATGCCCGAAAGGTCCATGCCACCGGCCGCACCCGAAAGCGCAGACGTATCGAACGAGAACGCGCTCTTGAGCGCCGCCTCATCAACACTGAACATGCTGCTCAGGTCCACGCCCTGCTTGGCCTCGCCCTGCAGCTCGTTAAACGTCTTGCCGGTAAAGACATCCGTCTCGGGATGAGCAAGCTGCTCCTGAACGATCTGCGAATCAGCTGCGCGCTCCATAAGCTGGCGAGTCAGCGCATGCGTGTAGGCAATACCCGGAGACAACGCGCTTGCGTTGGCGGTCTCGTTGGGCTGCACCACGCCAACGATGCGCACGTCGATACCGTCGGCAACCTTGGCGGCCATATAGTCGGCATCGTTGGACATATCGGTCCACATGCCGGTCTCATCGTTTT
Source organism: Acutalibacteraceae bacterium (assembly GCA_963599935.1). Classification (GTDB taxonomy): domain Bacteria; phylum Actinomycetota; class Coriobacteriia; order Coriobacteriales; family Coriobacteriaceae; genus Collinsella. The sequence continues at coordinate 11,959 of CAVCBD010000054.1, forward strand.
TGCGATAGGCATCGGCCGGCGACAGCACCTTAAACGTTGTGGACAGCGCGTCCTCGTACGTAAAGTCGGCAGCGGTCTGCGGCGCTTCAATCCCGCCGTCGGCCGTCATAGCGCTGTTGACCAAGTCGTTGAGCTCATCAATATCCAGCGCGCCGATGCTATAGAGCGTATAGTCGCCCACCGTGCCACGGCTCGAAAGCACCATCACGGCCTCATTGGCAGACGTGGGCCAATGGCCAGCGACGACATCGTACTGGCTGTCGAGCAGGCTCTGGTCGTCAATCATCTCGTTAAAGACCGAGCTTCCCATGGAGTCCATGCTCGCCATCGCCGCCGAGCTCGCCCCGCCGCTCATGGCCTCGGTCATCGCGTTGGGCACCAGGCGCACGGGCTTCTCGTCGCCCTTGCCCGCGCGATACACGACCGGCGTCACGCCATAGCTGTACTGAATGGCGTTGACCTCTTTGTCGATTCCGTCGCCCCCGTCATCGAGCCACGCCTTAAAGCTCGTCATGTCGTTGGACTTAACGCTCGCAAACATATCCTTTACGGCCGTGACCACGGGAATCTTATCGGACTTCTTGGCCGAACCGTTCTCGCTATCGGAAGTTCCGCCAGCATCCTCACCATCCTCCGTGGTCCCCTGCCCGCCCATCATGGACGACAGGTCGTAATCCTGCTTGGAGATGGTAAGCGGGTAGCTCGAAAGCGTATCCTCCTCGACCTTTTTAATGTAGTTGTTCACACCGTTGGAGAGCGCCAGGATCGCCGCAATGCCGATAATGCCGATCGAGCCCGCAAAGGCCGTCATAGCCGTACGGCCCTTCTTGGTCATGAGATTGCGCGCCGAAAGTCCCAACGCCGTCACAAAACTCATCGAGGTTTTGCGCGTAGGCTTTGCCTCGCGACGCGCAGCCTCAGCGACATCGAAGGGATCGGAATCGTCGGTGATCTTTCCGTCTGCGAGGTTGACGATGCGCGTGGCGTATTGGTACGCCAGCTCGGGATTATGCGTGACCATGATGACCAGGCGGTCGCGCGCAACCTCCTTGAGCAAGTCCATGACCTGCACGGACGTCGTCGAGTCCAGGGCGCCGGTCGGCTCATCTGCCAACACGATCTCGGGGTCGTTGATCAGAGCACGAGCAATGGCCACGCGCTGCATCTGTCCGCCCGAAAGCTGGCTCGGGCGCTTGTTCACATGCTCGCCCAGGCCAACTGCCTCAAGCGCCTCGCGCGCACGCTGACGACGCTCGGCATGGCCCACACCCGTAAGCGTAAGCGCCAGCTCCACGTTTTCCAAGATGGTCTGATGCGGAATGAGGTTATAGCTCTGGAATACAAAGCCGATGCGGTTGTTGCGGTAGGCATCCCAATCGCGGTCGCGGAAGTCCTTGGTCGAAATACCGTCGATCAGCAGATCGCCGGAATCGAAATGGTCCAGACCGCCAATGACGTTGAGCATCGTAGTTTTACCCGAACCCGAAGGACCCAGAATGGCCACGAACTCGTTATCGCGAAACGCCAGGGTCACGTTATCGAGCGCCACCTGCGTAAACGACTGCGTGACGTACCTTTTGCAAATATCTTTGAGCTCCAGCATGGACGGCAACCTCTCCCGCGCGGGCGCACTCGCCCGCTCTCCCCCGCCGTTCGTATTCGACGCGTTTGTCCTACTCTATTCCGTTTTTTAGTCCACACCAGTGAGAAACGTCACGAACCGCGCCAAAACGAACGGGACGGCACGCCACACAGCGCACCGTCCCGCACACAACATCGACAATGTGACAAAGGGACTGTCCCTTTGTCACATTACGTGTACTCAGCCTTTATTTCTCGCTATTCGCAATCGCCCGGTCGATAAGCTTGTCGAGCGCCGCGCGCTGCTCGGCGGAGCTGATGGCGCCCACGATGGGCTCCCCTACGATGTTGCCGTTCTGATCGATAACGTAGGTAGTCGGGAACGAGAACAGATTTGACGTAAACTTGCCGGCCTCGCTGTCCGACTTGAACCAGATGTTCTTATACGTCACACCCTTCTTGCTCAACACGTCTTTAGCATCTGCAATCTCGTCCTTGTTGCCATCGAGCGTAAAGGAATTGACGCCCACGACCTGGCCGCCCTTCTCGGCAAGCTCCTTATTCAGATTCTCAAGATCGCCCAGCTCGCCCACGCACGGCTTGCAAGTGGTAAACCAGAAGTTTATGACGGTGGCCTTGTTCTTGGAGAACAGCTCGTCGCTGCTCACGTCGTTGCCGTCCAGGTCCTTGCCCGTAAAGCTGGGGAACTTCGTCTCCTTGCTCGAAGTATCGGCGCCAGCCGTCATGCCAGCGGCCGAAGCGTCCACGCTCTCGCCTGCGCTCGGCGTGTTTCCACAGCCGGGAAACTTCTTTTCCAGGCTCTCGAGCTTGTCCTCGATCTCTTTGATTTGCTGCGCACCGGCCTTGAGTGTCTTGAGCTCATCCGCCGTAAACTCATCCTTGGCGCCGTCGATGGTCTTGAGCAGGAAATCGCCGTAATTGCTACCGTCCTCAATCATTGTCGACTCTTTATTTGCTGCATTGAATACCTTTTCCCACAGCGCATTATCGCTCGAAAGGATATCGTTCTCCTTTTTCATGAGCTTCGCATAGAGCTCGGCGGCCTCGTCGGCATTGGCCGGCTCTTGCGCGATGAGCTCCGCAATCTCGGGATCGGAACCGGTAGATTCGCCGGCGTTGCTGTCGGGCGCCGAACATGCCACGAGGCACAAGGCCAACACCGGCACCATAAACAGGGCCGCAATCTTAGTAAGCTTCATGGTCATTCCTCCGTTTTGTCGAAGCTTGTTTTACTTTTTATCGGCGGTCAAGGGAAGCTTTTCCGCCGACACATCCAGGCCATAGCGATAGCTGATGGCATCGACAGGACAGGCCCCGATGCACTTTCCGCACCGGATGCATTCGGCATGATTGGGCGCGCGGACCACATCAACGTCCATCTGACAAACCTTTGAGCACTTGCCGCACGAGACGCATTTGCACGCGTCAACCTGAATCCCCAGCAGGGACACCCTATTCATGAGCGCATAGAATGCGCCGAGTGGACAAATCCATTTGCAGAAGGGGCGGTAGAACAAAACGCTCAGCACTACCACGGCAATGAGAACGGCAAGTTTCCAAGTAAAGAGCTGCCCCAACGCAGATCGAATGCCGGCATTGGCAATGGCCAGCGGAATGGCGCCCTCGAGCACACCCTGCGGACAGATGTACTTACAAAAGAACGGGTCGCCCATGCCCACGTCGTTAACCACCAAGACGGGCAGCAGCACCACGGCAAACAGCAGCACGACGTACTTGATGTACGTGAGCGGCTTGAGCTTTTTCGTGGAGAACTTTTTGCCGGGAATCTTATGAAGCAGCTCCTGCAGCCAGCCAAACGGACACAGA
>CAVCBD010000055.1:0-14325 GCA_963599935.1 Acutalibacteraceae bacterium
AGGATCAGGCCGCCCTTGACAACCTCGATAACCTCGCCCTCGACGTTCTCGCCGGAGTTGAACTTCTCCTCGATGCGGTTCCAAGCACGCTCGTACTCGGCACGCTTCTTGGACAGGACCAGACGACCGTCCTTGTCCTCCTTCTGGAGAACGAGGGCCTCGATGGGATCACCGAGTGCAACGATGTCTGCAGGGTTAGCGTCCTTGCGGATGGACAGCTCGCGGACCGGGATAACGCCCTCGGACTTGAATCCGATGTCAACGAGCACCTCGTCATGCTCGATCTTAACGACAGTGCCGTTAACGAGATCGCCCTCATCAAAGTCGGTAATCGTACCGTCGATGAGGTTGTTCATCTCCTCCTCGTTGACATCGTCAAGGGAGAAAATGGACGAGTTCTGAATCTCACTCAAAGGTGGACCCCTTTCGAACTACGGGGCCCCGATTGCTAGGACCTACAGAAGGGTGCGACAAGCACACAACGTTTAGGAACACTCGGGAGCCGACAGATACTAATGTGACGCTTATGCAATCACGTTCGTATAGGTTACGGGGAAATCATTTCGATTTCAAGCGTGAACTGCGATTTTTTACTCGTATGGAGACTTTTTCGCAATCTTGTTGACGACCGTCTCCATAAGTTGACGATAGGCAGTTAGGCATACGGCTTTGGGGTAAAGTATTCGGAGCCAACGATTCTGGAACGATTTATCGAGAAAGGTGCCCGCGTGCTCAAAGCAGTCGTTTTCGATATGGACGAAACGCTTCTTAGCATCAACCTCAACGCGTTCATCCTTCGCTATTTTAAGGATGTCTCGTCGATGCTCGCGGATATTGGTCGCCGCAGCCGCGGTGGCACGATGGCACGCCTCGGCACCATCTTGGTCGACCTCAACGCCAACCGCCGCAGCAGCACGGATAATCGCACCAATCTTGAGTTCTACCAAGAAGAGGTTGAGCGCCGGTGCGGCATTTGCCTCTCAGACCCACTCATCTACGAGGCGTTTACCTACTACGATCGTGAAGTCCTGCCGTACAAGAACGATGACATGATCAATGCGAAAGCCATGCCGGGTGCACACGCCGCGCTCGAGGCGGTACAGAACGCGGGCCTGCGCTGCGCGCTCTTTACGAACCCCAGCTTTCCGCAGGGGGCCATCGAGTGCCGCATGGGCTGGGGCGACATGGCCGACGCCCCCTTTGAACTCGTGACGCACATGGGAAACGCCACCCGCTGCAAGCCCGATGCCACCTACTATCTAGAGCAGCTTCAGGTAATGGGACTCGAGCCTCATGAGGTCCTCATGGTGGGCAACGACCCCAAGCGCGACTTCCCCAGCCCCGCCTGCGGCATTCAGACTGCCTATGTTGGCCAGGGAAAACCCGGCCGAGCCACCTGGCACGGAACCATGGAAGACTTCGCCCGCGACTTCAACGCCGTAGTAGAAGCCTTCTACGAGCACCAAGTAGCCGACGAACTGTCGTAAGGGATAGTCGTTGGGGACGTTCTTAAACGACTAGTCAAACAAGAACGTCCCCAACGACTACTCCGACAACGCCGGTGTTTTGGCAACGACAGCGAAAACCCGCCAGAGCGAGCAAGGTGCCTTGAAACGAGGCGGCATTGACCTTCTGGTCATGCCGCCGAAGTTGAAAGGCAGATTGCCGCTCTGGCGGGTTTGCAGCGTCGAGCTGTTACGCGGTTTGGTAAAACCGCGTAACTAGCAAACCTGGGTCTTGCCGATCATGATGTTGAGGATCTCGACGTCGGTGTCCTTCATGCCCACACGGCCCACGTAGCCCATGCTGGCGATTGTCTGCTCGACGGTATCCTGGATGAGGCCCTCACCGGCGCGGAAGCCGCGACCCTGCATGGCCATATCGTGACCCAGAATCGCCGCATCAACGGCAGCGGAAATCTTGGCGGCGCAGCTTGCCTTGGCGCCATCGCACACGATGCCGCCAACGTTGCCGAGCGTGTTCGAGACCGTCGCGCCAATCTGCTCGCGCGTGCCACCACACAGCCAGGTAATCGCGGCACCGGCACCGCATGCGGCGCAAATAGCACCGCAAAACGCCGAGAGCGCACCAATATAACTTTTGATATGCACGGCGATAAGATCGGACAGAATTACGGCGCGCACCAGGCGATCGTGGTCGCAGCGCAGGTACTCGGCATACTCCATGACGGGCAATGCGCAGGTAATGCCCTGATTGCCAGAGCCGCACACAATGGCGACCGGCAGCGCGCAACCGTTCATGCGGGCGTCGGACCCGGCGGCCGCACGGGCACGGGCACGGCAGGCGACGTCATCGGCACGAGCACCCAGCAACGTACGGCCCACCTCGGCGCCCCAAGCGTGCGCGAGGCCCTCGGCACTGATCGCACCGTTCAGCTCAATCTGGCGCTCAACGGCCGCGCGGGCGCTCTCGATGTCGCCGCCCTCGATAAAGTCGATGATGGACTCGATCGACATGGGCGTGTCGGCGTTATCTGCCGCGCGCTCGGCCACGACGCGCTCGGCGCAGGCGGCGCACTCCCCCGCCGACTTGCCGCACACCGGAATACCGTCGAGCGTATGGCACGTGACATTGGTGTGGTGGTCGGTAATCTCGACGACCGCGGTATGGCCCCCGGCTGTGGCAGTCACCTTGATGTAGAGGTTGGGCACACCCTCGACAAGCGACACATCGCAGTAACCGGCATCGACGAGGAGCTCGGCCACGCGAGCACGATCTTCGTCGTTAACGCACTCGAGCACCTCGAGCGCGCTCTTGGCGTCACCGCCCACGGCACCCAGTACGGCCGCTGCTTCAATACCGTGCATACCGCCCGAATTGGGCACGGTCACGCTCTTAACGTTCTTGATGATGTTGCCCGAGCAGGCAACGTCCACATGATCGGGCTCGCAACCGAGTGTCTGGCTCGCCAGCGCCGCTGCATAGGCAACGGCAATAGGCTCGGTGCAGCCGAGCGCACAGACAAGCTCGCGGTTCAAGACATCGCAAAAAGCGGCATCGCGGATGGAATCGGTAGGCATAGGTATCTCCTGCTTACATAACGGACTGGACTCTCGATAATAGTTAGCTCTTTTATTTGATAACAATGCATCAAAAACCGCAACCATAGTTCCGACGGACGGCGTTCAAGCGCAATCCGACGGCATTCATTCATGAAAAGCCGGTCTTGTTGCATGCTAAAGCGTTTGACCAAAAAACGCTCGATCGTTTACGCAAAAGTCGCGCTATCATGCAGTCGAACGCGGTAAAACCTTTAGCAATTCCACCGCACGGACCAGAGAGGAACCATCCATGAAGATCGGTATCGGTAACGACCACGCCGCCGTCGAGCTCAAGAACATCATCTCCGAGCACCTGAAGGAGCGCGGCTGCGAGGTCGTGAACTTTGGCACCGACACCTCCGAGAGCTTCGACTACCCCATCGCCGGCTACAAAGTGGGCAAGGCAGTTGCTAACGGTGACGTTGACCTGGGCATCCTGATTTGCGGCACTGGCGTCGGCATCAGCCTGGCCGCCAACAAGGTCGAGGGCGTGCGCGCCGTCGTGTGCTCCGAGCCCTTCAGCGCCAAGCTTTCCCGCATGCACAACAACACCAACGTGCTTGCCTTTGGTGCCCGCGTCGTGGGCTCCGAGCTCGCCAAGATGATCGTCGACGAGTGGCTCGACGCCGAGTTTGAGGGCGGCCGTCACGAGCGTCGCGTCAACCTCCTCAACGAGATCGACCAGACTCGCGGCCTTAAGGTCGTCGACGAGGCTTAAAGCCTAACAACGCCACAAGCTAGCAGCAAGGGGTCCGCTCGGAACACACATCCGAGCGGGCCCCTTTGTAGTTTTAGACATAAAAAGAGCGCCGCGGATGGAGTTCCGCGGCGCCCAAGCCACACGCTAACAGCTTTAAGGAGTCAAAGCTGGTTTAGCCAAAGAAACGCTTGATCTCGATCTCGGCGTTCTCCAGGCAGTCGGAGCCGTGGATCACGTTGGCGTTGACATCGACGGCAAAGTCGCCGCGGATGGTGCCAGGAGCGGCATCAAGCGGGTTGGTAGCACCCATGAGGGTGCGCATCTTGGAGACGGCAGAAGGACCGGAAACGACCATCTTGACGACCGGACCGCTCGTCATAAAGTCACAGAGGCCGCCAAAGAAGGGCTTGTCGTTGAGGTGAGCGTAGTGCTCCTCGACGGTGGCGCGCTCAAGCGTAGTCATCTCCATGCGCTCGATAACAAGGCCGCTGCGCTCGATACGAGCAACGATCTCGCCAATCTTGCGATCACGAACGGCGTCGGGCTTAATCATGATGAAGGTCTTCTCGATAGCCATAAGGTAGCCTTTCAAGTAGGTTCGCGCGTGCCCAAGTCCCATTCCGGCACCCGCCTGGACTGCATCGTAACAGAGTTTTAGCTGCAGTTAAACAAAAAGCTGTTTATTGAAACGCTGCAATTTATTAAAGCGCTCCATATGTGTCACTTCTGTTTCGAAGCCCGATTAGAGTACCATCCGACCGCTCATCAACCACATCGAACAGAGCGGGCGGTCGGTTGCCACCCGCGAACGTACCCCCTTCACAACCTGCGCAAATGTCCTACAAAAGTTTTCGACAAGCTCCTTCCTTCTCTATAACAAAACGGGCGCCCACCGTAGCAGGCACCCGTAAAGGCAAGATATGATGAACGCACCAGACAGACGCATCCAATAAGCTAATTAGCTCCGTGGCCCATCTCGATGACCTTAGTCAGCGATCCAAACACGCCTTCGTCGGCCACGAGCTGCGCCTCGGCACGCTGCAGCTGCACGGCAACGGCGGCAGGGGCGGTACCGCCCTCGGTCGTGCGCGCGGCAACGATCGACGGGATGTCGAGTGCCTCGGTAATATCGCGCTCAAAGAGCGGGCTTGCCTCCTGGAACACCTCAAACGGCAGATTCTCAAGATTGCAACCGCGCTTCTCACACATCAGGACCAGATGGCCCACCACGGCATGTGCCTCACGGAACGGCAGACCACGCTTAGCCAGGTAATCGGCAACATCGGTGGCGGCAAGATGCCCCACGCCGCACTCGCACGCCATGGCATCCTCGTTGACGGTCCAGGTCGAAATCATTCCGGCCATAACGGACAGGCACTGCATGAGCGTGTGAGCGGTATCGAGCGCGCCCTCCTTGTCCTCCTGCAAGTCCTTGTTATAAGCGAGCGGCAGGCCCTTCATGGTTACCAGCAGCTGCACCAGGTTGCCGTACACGCGACCGCTCTTACCGCGGATAAGCTCGGCAAAGTCGGGATTCTTCTTCTGCGGCATGATAGACGAGCCGGTGGAGTAGGAGTCTGAAAGCGTGATAAAGCCAAATTCGGAGCTCGACCACAGCACGATCTCCTCGGAAAGACGCGACAGGTGCATCGCCATGACGGATCCGGCGTAATGCAGATCGAGCAGGAAATCACGGTCGGAAACCGCATCGAGCGAGTTGGGAATCACGCCCGCAAAGCCAAGTTCGGCAGCCGTCATCTGGCGATCGAGCGGATAGCTCGTACCGGCAAGCGCGGCAGCACCCAGCGGGCAGTTGTCGGCGGCATCAAAGGCGGCCTTCAGGCGCGTAAAGTCGCGCGCGAACATCCAGGAATACGCCAGCAGATGATGCGAGAGTAGCACGGGCTGAGCGTGCTGCATATGCGTGTAGCCCGGAAGAATCACCTTGTCGTACTTCTTGGCCGCATCCACCAGCACATGGCGCAGCTCAAGATTGGCCTCCATGAGCTCCTTGGCCAGCGCCTTGACGCCCAGGCGCGTATCGGTCGCCACCTGGTCGTTGCGCGAACGCCCAGTATGCAAGCGCTTGCCAGCCTCGCCGATACGACGCGTCAGCTCGCTTTCGATGGACATATGAATGTCCTCGTCGTTGATATCAAAGGTGAAGTTGCCGGCATCGATATCCTGTTCGATTCCGGTCAGGCCCTCGGCAATCGCCTGCTCGTCCTCGGCGCTGATAATGCCCTGGGCCGCCAGCATCTTGGCATGTGCCTTAGATCCGGCGATATCCTGCTTATAGAGATGTTTGTCAACCGGCAACGACGCGCCAAACTCCTGCGTGACCTCGGCCACGCCTGCCTCAAAACGACCGCCCCAAAGAGCCATGGAACCGTCCCCTTTCATCAAATCCCAAAACAAGCGCCCAAAGCAATGCGCCCTGTCGCTAAAGCGATTTCTCAACCGCTAGTTTTGCATATTCCCCACCATGTGCGAGGCCATATAGCTAATTTGCAAAGAAGTGACGCGCCATGCACTTGGCGCCCAACGTCTCCCTCCGAATGTTGCCCTGCGAACCATCGATCCAGGCCTTTAGGCTCATAGGAACGTCCTCGACCTTTGCAGCATCGAACTCGGGCGCGAGGGCAAGTAAAGCATGCGCGATAGCATTGAACATAATGGATACTCCCCATATATATAGGCGCAGGGCCGTCAAATTGATAGGAGGAGCCCCGCCGGACAACCCCGGCGGGGCTCGGACTCAGCCGCAGACGCGGCATCATATATGCGGGCGGAACGTAGGGGCCACCGATGTTAAGAAGTGTCAGCAAGCATAACGAAAGGTAGGGACCCCATGCGCCCGTTATGTATCACGCGGATGGGCCGCGCGGATACCAAAGGAAGGAGGCGCTAGGCCTGGGCGGCAGCAGAGCTGGGGCCCTGGACCTTAGCCCACGTCTTGAGCGACAGCGTATCGATCTCGATAAAGCCGGCGCTGGCCTTCTCGTCAAACGTAGTGTCGCGGTCGTAGGTAGCCAGACCGTAGTCATACAGGCTAAACGGGCTCTTGCGGCCGACGACATGGCAGTTGCCCTTAAAGAACTTCAGACGGACGGTGCCGGTCACGAACTTCTGGGTGTCGGCCATAAAGGCATCGAGCGCGTTTTTGAGCGGGCTGTACCACTGGCCGTTGTACACGGCGGTGGCCCAATCCTGCTCGAGCTTAATCTTGGTCTTGAGCAGGTCGCCCTCGACGCAGATGTCCTCGAGCGCCTTGTGGGCGGTGATGAGCGTCAGGGCGCCAGGAACCTCGTAGCACTCGCGACTCTTGAGGCCCACCAGACGATCCTCGACCAGGTCGAGACGGCCAAAGCCGTTGTCACCCGAAATCTTGTTGAGGGCGATGACGATCTCGGAGAGTTTCATCTTCTTGTCATCGACGGCGACGGGCTTGCCCGCCTCAAACTCAATCTCGGTGTAGGTCGGGGTGTCCGGCGTGTCCTCGGGGTTCTTGGTCATAACCCAGGCGTCGTCGAGCGGCTCGTTCCAGGGATCCTCCAGGTGACCGCACTCGATGGCGCGACCCCACAGGTTGTCGTCGATGGAATAGGGGTTGTCGTTGGCGCCCTCGGGAACCGGCACGTTGTGGGCGTGAGCATAGGCAACCTCATCGGGACGGCACTTCAGATCCCACTCGCGAACCGGGGCGATAACCTTAAGCTCGGGGTCGAGGGCCTTGACGGCAGCCTCAAAACGAACCTGGTCGTTACCCTTGCCGGTGCAGCCGTGGGCGACGTAGGTCGCGCCAAACTCGTGAGCGACCTCGACAAGCTTCTTGGCGAGCAGCGGGCGAGACAGCGCGGAGAGCAGCGGGTACTTGTTCTCGTACATGGAGTTTGCGGCGATGGCCTTAGTCAGGAACTCATCGGAGAACTCGTCGCGCAGGTCGAGCACCTGGCAATCGAGAACGCCCAGGTCGAGCGCCTTCTGCTTCTTGGCATCCAAGCCGGTCTCCTCCTGGCCCACGTTGCCGCAGACGCAAACGACATCGAGATTCTTCTCGTCCTGGAGCCACTTGACACATACGGATGTATCAAGACCACCGGAATATGCGAGAACGACTTTTTCCTTGCTCATGGCTGTTTCCTTTCGCCCTTGGTAGCTAGTTAGAACATCGGTCAGTTGCAAGTCATTTCGAGGTCAAAAAACCGTGCAATATCAGGTTAAATAGCAAAAAGCAGCACAGCATGCCCTAGAAACATGCGCTTATATCGTGCTAAAACCCAACGACCTCAAAATGACTCTGTTGGGGCATTTCACCCCATACGAACAGAGACGATTGTTATCGTCGTCGGGAAATTGCGCGCTGGCGTCGGATGGCATTATCTGCAGTGGTGATGATCTTTACGAACTGCATCTGCCTCTCCTTTCACCTATCGCCGGACGCAATTCTAATATCGTAAACGGTACCTTTTCTTCGGTAAGCGGTTGTATTTCCGTCTCCGTTTTCGATGGTCGCTATATTACGCTAAAGTGCCCGCAGCACAAGCGACAAATTCAAATTTCTGAAAAGTTTTTTCATTACTTTGTGAAGCGTGGTGCAAATACGCTCCGTTCCTGCGACAATACGCTCAGTTACTGGTTGATGGTTATAACGTCTGAAACAATTTCGAAACGAAAGGCGCGCTTTTATGCAAACTTACGAATCGGACACCAATATCGGAAGCATTAAGATTCTCGCCGTCGACATGGACAAGACGCTGCTCACCGACAAGCGCGTGTTGCCGCAGGGTCTTGATGAGCGCCTGGACAAGCTCGCCGACGCAGGCATTGTATTCTGCCCCGCCAGCGGACGCCCCGCCCCCAAACTCGAGGAAATGTTCGAGAGCATTAAGAACCGCCTTGCTTTTTGTCCCGACAACGGAGCCTGCGTCATCTATCGCGGCAGCTATATCTATAAGAGCAACATCGATGTGGCGCTGTATCAGCAGGTGCTCGCTCGTGCCTCGGAGGACCCGCGCGCCGTTCCCGTCCTGTGCTGCTACGACGAGTTCTATGTGCTCGCCCGCGACCATCAATACCACGACGAGATCAGCGTGTACTACAACACGATCAACTACGTCGACACCTTTGAGGGCATTGATATCGAGTCCAATAAGATCTCGATCTTTTTCCCTGCCTACGATGCCGAGCCCGCGTTCCGCGAGACCTATAACCCCGCGTTCTCGGATCAGCTCTATGTCACCAATGCCGGCCGCGAGTGGATCGACTTTATGAACCTGGGTGTCGACAAGGGCGCCGGCGTCGCGCATCTGTGCGAGCAGTTGGGCATTGATATCGCCGATGCCGCCGCCGTGGGCGATACGTACAACGACATCCCCATGCTGGAGCGCGTCGGACACAGCTTTATCGTGGACAATGCCGAGGAGCACATGAACGCGCATGCCAAGTGGCGTATTCCGAGCAACAACGACGGGGGCGTACTGACGCTCATCGACGCCATCCTGGCGGCTCGTTAACGTTGCTCGTCGAACCTGACCGGGCGAGGCGGGTAAGTTTTTCGTTCGGTCAGGTCCTGGGCTCGCTCGGAAAGCACATTTAGTGCTTTCCGGCTCGTGCGGAATCTACGAAAAACTTACCCGCCTCGCCCGGCCAGGTCCTTGGGCTACTTGCTTGCCGCCTGGATGGCGACTTGGCGCCTAGATACTTGGCTGATTTTTTGGAATGAAGGGGGCTCCTTGTTGGCAAGGAGCCCCCTTCTGCTTTTGGTTACTTTGGGTTTGTGGGTGTGGCCTTACTTGGCGTCGGCCCAGGTTATGCCGGTGCTGGCTTCGGCGATGAGGGGTACGCGTAGGTCTACGACGTGCTCCATGACGTCGCGGACCATGGCGGTGAGGCGCTCGACTTCGTCGACGGGACACTCAAAGTCCAGTTCGTCGTGTACCTGCAGAATCATATGGGCGGCAAAGCCTTCTTCTTCCAGGCGGCGGCTTACGCGGGCCATCGCGATCTTGATGATGTCGGCCGCGGTGCCCTGCATGGGATGGTTCATGGCCGTGCGCTCACCAAAGCCGCGGAGCTGTGGGTTTTTGGCCTTGAGCTCCGGAATATGGCGTCTGCGGCCATACATGGTCTCGGCATAGCCCGTCTGCTTGGCACGTGCCACCACGTTGTCGAGGAACGTGCGCACGCCCGGGTAGGCTTCGTAGTAGCGATCGATCATGTCGCGCGCCTCGGCCATCGAGATGTGCAGCGACTGCGACAGGCCATAGGCCTGCTGGCCGTACACAATGCCAAAGTTCACGGCCTTGGCGCGGCTGCGCAGGTCGGGCGTCACCTCGGACACCGGCACGCCAAATACGCGCGCGGCCGTCTCGGCATGGAAGTCCTCGCCCTCGTTAAAGGCGCGCACCAGGTGCTCATCACCCGAAAGATGCGCGAGCAGGCGCAGCTCGATCTGCGAGTAGTCCACCGCCAAAAAGACGCTGCCCTCGCCCGCCGAGAACGCCGTCTTGACGGTACGCCCCAGCTCCGAGCGCGTCGGGATGTTCTGCAGGTTGGGATCGCTCGAGGACAGACGCCCCGTTGCGGTGATGGTCTGGTTGTACGTGGTGTGCACGCGACCGTCACCACGGCGCAGCGGGCCCAGCGTGTCCAGATAGGTCGACTTAATCTTGGACTTCTCGCGCCAGTCCAAAATCAGGCGCACGATCTCGTGGTCGCGGGCAAGGTCGCTCAACACCTTGGCGTTGGTCGAATAGTAGCCGCGCTTGGTCTTTTTGAGGCCCTTGGTCGGAAGCCCCATAACATCAAACAGCACGTGCGAGAGCTGCATGGGGCTGCCGATGTTAAAGGTCTCGTCGCCGGCCAGGTCGCGAATGCTGCGCTCGACCTCGGCAATCTGGGTCGCCAGGCCCTCGGACAGACTGTGCAGGCGGTCGGGGTCCACAAGCATGCCCGCGCGCTCCATCTTGGCAAGCACCGGCACGAGCGGCATCTCGATGCCATCGAACACGTTGGCGGCATTCTCACGGGCCATGAACTCGCGCAACGGCGCCACGAGCGCCAGCGTCAGGGCCGCAGTACGGGCGGCAGGCGCCGGAGCGTCCTCGCCGGCACCCTCCGCGCCGCGCGCCGCAGGCAGCGCCATCTGCAGATACGTATCGGCAAGATATGCCTCATCGAACTCGGAGCGATCAGAATCCAGCAGGTAGGCAGCGACCACGGTATCGAAGATACGCGTGGAATCAGCGGACAGCGGGTCCATGAGCTCGGGCTCAGAAGAGTCGACGGGCGAAAGCTCATGCAACAGCGTCTTCATATCCGGGCTCGCCACGTAGCCCTCCATAAACAGACGCGCGAGCACGCCGGCAATCACGCCGTGGGCGAAGTTGAAGCCCTCGACCTCAGCCGCCGCACCGCCGTCGCCCTCCTCGAGCGAGAACAGGCCCTTGGACGTCGCCAACCACAGCGTGCGCGTCAGTCCAAAGAGCGCGCCCTCTTCCTTGTCGTCGTCCACCACGGCGGCGACCCACTCGCCGGCATCAATCGCGCGGGAGACCTCATCTGCAACGGCACCAAGCGCGTCAGTATCGCCGGCGGCTGCGCGCAAAACGGCGGGCATCTCAAACGTGCTGACAGTGGCAGCAGCGCCACCCTCGCCGCCGATCAGCGCCAAGAAACGGTTCTGCATGGCGGTGATGCCGAGCGTGCCCAGTGCCGCGGAAACCTCATCGGCGGAAAACGCCGGGAAGGACGTCGCCTCAAAATCGAGCTCAACGGGTGCATCGGTGCGGATGGTTGCGACCTTGCGGCTCAGCAGCGCATCATCGATGTGCGCGCGCAGGTTTTCTCCCATCTTGCCCTTGACCTCGTCGGCGTGTGCGATGACCTCGTCCAGGCTACCGTACTGCGCAATGAGCGCGCTCGCCTTTTTGGGGCCGATGCCCGGCACGCCGGGGATGTTGTCGGACGTGTCGCCCTTCAGACCATAAAAATCGGGCACGAGCGCCGGCGTGATGCCGTGATACAGATCGTCCACGCTCTCGGGCGTCATGATCGCCACGTCGGACAGGCCCTTGCGGGTCGAGACCACATTGACATGCTCGGTCACAAGCTGATACATGTCGCGGTCGCCGGTCACCAGCAGCATGTCGCAACCGGCCTGCTCGCCCAAGCGCGCCATAGTGCCCAGGATGTCATCGCCTTCCCAGCCCTCGGACTGCAAAATCGGCACGTTGAGCGCGGCGAGCAGCTCCTTGATCATGGGAAACTGTGCGTGCAGATCGGGGTCCATGGGCGGGCGCTGAGCCTTGTACTGCGGCAGCATCTCCATACGCACGCGCGGCTTGCCCTTGTCAAACGCCACGACAACGCCGTCGGGATTAAAGGCGTCAATCATCTTGAGGAACATATTCAAAAAGCCAAAGATTGCGTTGGTGGGACGACCGTCCGGCGCGTTCATGGTGGGCGGCACGGCGTGGAAGGCGCGGTGCATGAGCGAGTTGCCGTCGATGACGGCAAAGGTACGGCGCTTGTCAGACATATTGAATACCTCGCTTTGGGCTGGGCACGGTTTGCTCACACCAGTTTACACGCTCCCCGCGCCATGGCCACCGCACATCAGGCTTCCCTGCCGCCGCGGGCCCGCGCGTGATACGATGGCTCACGGTACATCAACCAGCACGATCGATCCGAAAGGAGCCTGCGTCATGGAGCGTCCCTGCGCATGGAAAAAGTACACGCCACAGCAGATCGAGGAGCTCGAGGAGCTTTGCCGCGGCTATAAGCAGTTTTTGAGTGAGAACAAGACCGAGCGCCTGTGCGTCAAGACCGGTATCAAGATGGCCGAGGAGGCGGGCTACGTCAATCTGGAGACCGTGATCGCCGAGGGCCGCGCGCTCAAGGCCGGCGACAAGGTGTACGCCGCCAATCACGGCAAGGACCTCATGCTCGTCAACCTGGGCACCGCCCCGCTCGAGCAGGGCTTTAACATCCTGGGCGCCCATGTGGACTCGCCACGCCTGGACCTCAAGCAGAACCCCGCCTTCGAGGCCGGCGACATGGCTTATCTCGACACGCACTATTACGGCGGCGTCAAGAGCTACCACTGGGTCGCTTCCCCGCTCGCACTCGTAGGCGTCATCTGCAAAAAGGACGGCACCACCGTCGACATCAACATCGGTGACAAGGCTGACGACCCGGTCTTTACCATCTCCGACCTGCTGATCCACCTCTCGAGCGAGCAGATGGCCAAGCCCGCCAAGGACGCCGTCGACGCCGAGATCCTCGACGTGATCGTGGGCGGCCGCCCCGTCAAGTTTGACGAGGACGACAAGGACGCCCCCAAGGAACCCGTCAAGCAGATGTTCCTGGATATCCTCAAGGAGCAGTACGACGTCGAGGAGGAGGACTTCCTCTCCGCCGAGATCGAGGTCGTGCCCGCCGGCCCCGCCCGCGACATGGGCCTCGACCGCTCCATGATCTTGGGCTATGGCCACGACGACCGCGTCTGTGCCTACCCCTCCATGCTCGCCCAGATCAATGTGGCCAATGTCGAGCGCACGAGCATCACGCTCATTGTCGACAAGGAGGAGATCGGCTCCGTGGGCGCCACCGGCATGACGAGCCGCTTCTTCGAGAACACCGTCGCCGAGATCATGACGCTCGCCGGCGAGGATAGCCCGCTGGCCCTGCGCCGCGCGCTCGCCCGCAGCCGCATGCTCTCCTCTGACGTGTCCGCCGGCTTCGACCCGGGCTATGCCGGCAAGTTCGAGACCAAGAACGCAGCCTTCATGGGTCGCGGCCTGTGCTTTAACAAGTACACGGGCAGCCGCGGCAAGGGCGGCTCCAACGACGCCGACGCCGAGTATGTGGCCCTCATCCGCGACATCATGGACGAGGCCGGCGTGGACTTCCAGACCTGCGAGCTCGGCCGCGTCAACGCAGGCGGCGGCGGCACCATCGCCTACATCATGGCCAAGTACGGCATGAACGTCATCGACTCCGGCGTTGCCGTCCTGTCCATGCACGCCCTGTGGGAGGTCGCCAACAAGGCCGACATCTACGAGGCCTACCGCGGCTACAAGGCCTTCCTCGAGCGCGCCTAACCAACCCTTCATCAGTTGCGGTGAAATACGGACTAAACTGGCCCCTAAACGGCCAAAACAGACCGTATTCCACCGCAACTTCTTTTTTGGCAGAGGAGAGTCCATGCTGCAGGTCATCATTTCGCCCGCCAAGCAGATGCGTACGGCCCAAGATGCTTTTGAAGTCCTGGGCATTCCACCTTTTGCGCGCGAGACGACTCGCCTCCACCGCGCACTGCTAGATATCGAACGAAATGAAGGAAGCGGCGGCCTGCAGGCACTATGGAACGTGAGTGACAAACTGCTGGGGCCTTGCCTCAACACCCTGCATGAGTTCGGGCCCATCCTGAAAAACGGCGATCTCGACAATCCCGCACTCGCCTGTCACCTCTCCCCTGCCGTCATGTCCTACCACGGCATTCAATACCAGAGCATGGCGCCCGAGGTGATGGATTCCGCGCAGCTCGCATGGCTGCAA
>CAVCBD010000056.1:0-14280 GCA_963599935.1 Acutalibacteraceae bacterium
GCGCGCTTTTATTTCGTGGCTTTAAGATACGGCCTTGGCACAGCAGCGCCGCTTGCGACTCGACCGAAGGCAGAACTGCAAAACGAGCGGCGCTGTTTTTGGGACGAACGGCGGAGGGGTAACGCTTGTCCCATGCGGCCGTTTTGCCTCCAGATGATGCCGTCGCAGCGCCCGACGCCCCACTCGCCCGCATTCATGCCGTTTACCGTGCAATTAGCGCAAATCCGCCTGCACGGCACATCTTTTTATGTAGGATAGACAAGTTACACATGAGGCAAGGTGGTTCGAATGGCATACGGATACAGCGACGACGATCGGCGGCCACAAAGCGTGCGCCTTGCCGGCCGTACCACGCCGACGCCCAGAAGCACCTCCGGCAACGACAGCCCGCAACGGCCACAAGAGCGGCCCGGGGCTTCGTCCCGGCAACAGAGCGGAACCGTGAAACAGCCAAGCAACGTAAGCACGGGCACGCGCCAACACCAGGCCGACGCATCGCAGCCACGTCGCTATGATCGCCGTAAGACCGACTACTACGTTAAGCGCCCCTTTTCGCAACCCCAACGCGGCCGTGGCAGCTCGGGCTCTCGTCCCGCACCACATGCCAATAGCCATGGACTGCCAGTCCGCCGCCTTCGCCTTGCGCTTTGTTCCATCGCCGCCTGCCTGGTCTTTTTGTTCTTGGGATCCTGCATCTCTCACGGCTCAGCCGGTCTTGAACCGACCGCCGAGGATAAGCTGCTCAAGGCCCCGGTCGCTCCCGGCTATTCGTTTGCGTTCTCGACCCCGCGGTCGCAATGGCAGGCCGGCACCATGCCTCATATCTACCAGATTGATCCCGCATGGTCGGAGCTCCCCTACGCCGGCGGCACCATTCGCGAAAATGCCTGCGGTCCCACCTGCCTTACCATGGTCTACATATTTAAGACCGGCCACACCGACAAGACGCCGGTCGATATATGCGCACTGGCCGAAGCCGGCAATTACGCCCCCACCGGCGCCACCGAATGGTCGTTTATGACAGGAGGCGCGTGGCAGCTCGGGCTTAACGGGACACAGCTCTATAACGATCGCGACTCGATGACCCAGGCGCTGCGCTCGGGTGCGCCCATCATCGCCGCAGTGCGCCCCGGCACCTTTACCAACGTGGGTCACTACATCGTGCTCTACGGTATCGATGATGCCAACCAGATTGGCGTCTACGACCCCAACTCGGCCAGCCGCAGCGCCCACCGCTGGGGCGTCGTAGAGGTCCTCAACGAAGTCGAAGCCATGTGGGCCTACTACTAGTCATTGGGGACAGACTTAAATGAGTGGTCTCTGGCTGCCTGGAACTGCTGGCACGGAAAATGCATCCCGCTTTGAAGTTCGATAGCGGGATGCACTTTCCGCGCACGGCCTGTTTGGGAAACTACGTTCCACTTTCCGGCAACATTCCGGGATGCATTTTCCGATTGAGGGCCTCAAGGGAAACCGCGCCCCATGTTGGACGCTCATTCTGGGATGTGCTTTCCGCAGTTGATCGATGCGGCCTTTAAGGACTGTCCCAAGCTGCCGGCAGGAAAGGAACGTCCCCAAGTGCCGGGTTTCCGAAGTCTGCAATGCTCCTCATGAACAGCCGTCTCAATAGCAAAAGCCCCCGCGGCCGAAGCGGACCGCGGGGGCAACAGACCTGTAAGAGTTAACTCAAGTCCTCGCCATTTGATGCAATGACCTTTTGATACCAGCAGAAGCTGTCCTTTCGGTAGCGATCGAACGTGCCTTTGCCCGTATCATCGGCATCGACATAAACAAAGCCATAGCGCTTCTTCATCTGCCCCGTCGAGGCCGATACCAGATCGATACAGCCCCACGGCGTGTATCCCATCAGGTCAACACCGTCCTCGACAATTGCATCGCGTAGCGCAAGAATATGCCTGCGCAGGTAATCAATATGATACGCATCGTGGACTTTGCCGTCTTCCAGCGCATCGAGTCCGCCCACACCGTTCTCAGCGATAAAGAGCGGAAGATGGTAACGATCGTGGTAGCCGGCAAGCGTCACGCGCAAACCCAGCGCATCGATCTGCCATTTCCAGGCAGTCTCTTTATCCTTGAGGTACGGATTGCGCAGCGTCGGGAACACGTTGCCCTCCGCCTTCTCAGCGATCACCTGGTCATCGGCGCACACCAAGCGCGAGCAATAGTACGAGAACGAGATGAAGTCGACGGTATGCTCGGCCAGATACTCCGTATCGCCCGGCTCAAAGGGCACGTGAACACCCTCTTTCTCGAGCGCACGCAGCTTCCAAGTAGGATAGGCGCCCGCAGCCATCACGTCAGTGTAGAAGTAGCGGCCGCGGTCCTCCTCATACGCAAGCCATACGTCCTCGGGCGCACAACGGTACGGATAGGTCGCACCGGCAGCGATCATGCAACCCACCTTGTTTGCGGGATCGATCTTGTGCAGGATCTCGACAGCGCGAGCGCTCGCCATAAACATATGGTGCGAGAACGCCGCGGTCACGGCTGCACGGTCACGCTCATCCTCGAGCGTGACGCCCGCGTTGAGATAGGACAGCGCCACGCTGTTGATCTCGTTGAACGTAAGCCAATAACGCACGAGGCCCTGGTACGCGCGTCCGACGGTCTCGACGTAGTGCGCATACCGCTCGATCATCTCTCGGCTTTGCCAGCCACCATAGCGCTCGACCAGAGCCAACGGATAGTCGTAGTGCGACAGCGTCACAAGCGGCTCGATTCCATGCTCGCGCAGCGCCTCGAATACCTGACGGTAAAACTCCAAGCCCTCGCCGTTGGGCTCGGTCTCCATCCCTGTGGGAAAAATACGGCTCCAGCAAATTGAAAGACGCAGGCACTTAAAGCCCATCTCGGCAAAGAGCTCGACATCCTCGTGCCAATGATGGAAGAAGTCGTTGCCCCAGCGGCATGGATACAGCCTGTCCGGATCGTCCACGGGCTTTTGCCTGCCAAACATTACATCCCAGCGGTCGGAACCCTGTGGGATCAGGTCGGAGTGCGACATGCCGCGGCCGCCCTCGTTCCAGCCCCCTTCGGCCTGGTTGGCGGCGAGGGCACCACCCCACAAAAAGCCCTCGGGCATACCGGCGGCAGACGTTCTGTCAAAGTAACTCATGCTACTCAGCATCCTCGGCAGAAGCTGCCGCGGCGTTCTCCTGCTCCTGAGCCAGGAGCTGGTTATCGTACACCTTAAAGAACGGGTACCAGACCACAGCCATGACCACGATCAAAACGATCGTAAACACCCAGATGCGCGGGTCGAGGCACTGGACAAAGCCCTGAACGAAGATGGGGAACGTGCCGCTCACCAAGATGTAGAAGTTAGAGACAAGACCCAGTGAGACCGCACCCCAATACAGCAGGGCCGAGATCATGCCGCCTAGCACAAACGGAATCATGAGGATCGGGTTGAAGATGATGGGCGCGCCGAAGATCGCGGGCTCGGAGATACGGAAGAAGCTCGGCACGATCGATGCCCTGCCAAATGCCTTGAGCTGCTGCGACTTTGCCCTAAACGCGCAGAGCGCCACAAAAGAGAACGTATTACCCGTGCCGCCGATGAGGTTGATGGCCAACGACATGAGCACCGGGTGGAACTCAAGCGGCTGCCCGGCAGCATAGAGCGAGGCGTTGGCGGCAAAGGCGGCAAGCGAGACCGGGGCGGTGATGGGCATTACGATCATGTTGCCGTGGACGCCAAAGCACCAAAACAGCAGCGTCATGAAGCAGATAAGCAGTGCGCCGGGCACAGAGTCAACTGCGACGGAAAGCGGGGCAGCGAGCAGCTTCTCGATAACCGAGGGGATGGACAGCGCGGGATCGATCATCTGGATCAGCAGGTTGCCGCCAAAGAAGATGAGGATGTTGGCGAGCATAGGTACGATGGCGCCAAAGGTTTCGGACAAAAACGGCGGCACGCCATCGGGCATCTTGATGGTGATGCCCTTGGTCTGGCAGAAGCGCGTGACCTCGACGGAGACCAAGGCAACGATGATGGCGGTAAACAGGCCCTGCGCACCCAGATAGGTGCAGGGGACCGCCTGGAGCACGGACTCGTCAGCAAGCTGGTAGTAGGACGACGGCGCCGCGGCGATCAGGAACATCACCAGCGAGGTCATGCCGGCGTTAAGCTTGGGCATCTTGTAGGTGCCCGCCAGGTTATAGGCGATTGCGAACGTCACGATCACCGACAGTATGCCCATCGTCATATTGAAGGGGATGAGCAGCGTGAGCTTATTGGCCGTCGCAAAATCGAGCCAAGGGCCAAAGACGGACCAGAACCCGCCCTGCGCCACCAGGTCGGCCGTGACCGGCGGGTTGGCGAGGATCATAAAGACGGCAGATACCAAGATGAAGCTGATCGCGCTCATAAAGCCCTTTTGCATGGAGGCAAAGTGGCGCTCGGTGCCGCAGAAATTGGCAATAGGGGTCAGTTTTTCCTGAAGCAGGGTCATGAACTTCTCCATGGTCGCCTCCTAACCCAACAGCGACTGGGCGAGTGCCAGCACGTTGGCGGCGTTGCCCATGCCGTAGTCCTGTGCGGGGATGACCGCGATCGGCTTACCGCTCCCCTGCTTGACGGTGTTGAGCTGGTAGGACACCTGCGGCCCCAAGAGCAGCACGTCATAATTGGCGCACGTCTCCTGATACTCGCCGATACCCACCGCATCGATATCGAGCTCGATGCCGTTTTGCTCCGCATATTTCTCGAGTTTCTTCATCAGAATGCTTGTAGACAGACCAGCTGCGCAAACAAGAAGGATCTTCATAAGGGATTCCCTTCGCATTGATTGGTTGGATAGTCACCGCACGCCGCTAGGCGTTCTTGGTTGCAGTGCACTCATACAGGCAGATCAGCTCCTGCACGAGCTCCTGAGCAAGCATGGAGCACATGAGGTGGTCCTGAGCATGGACCAGCAACACATCCACCGACAGATGCTCGCCCGCTGCCTCAGTCGAAAGCAGCTGCGTTTGGATGTGGTGAGCCTTGATTCCCGCATCCTTTGACTGCTTCATGAGTTTGGCGGCGGCGTCAAAATCCCCCGCTTTTGCCTTTTCAAGGGCTTCGAAGGCAAGGCTGCGTGCCTCTCCCGCTGCAGCGACCAGCTGAAACGAAACCATCTCGGTTCCCTGATCGTCCATAACGGTCTCCTCTCCCGTGATGTTTGGTTTGTACTTGAATATTCGAAACGCCTATCTCCCGCCCGCAATCCTCGAGGTTTATTGCAGGTAGACAGACAGGGTTATCGACAAAAGAAGTCTTAAGCCGTATGCGCTTGCACAAGCGCCATCAGCTCATGCCAGGACCGGCGCTCGCGTAGGCGCTCGACCCCCTGGCGGTCCATAAAGATCTCGGCGAGCAGTGAGCTCAAGATCCGCGCCTCATCGCCGCCCGACCGGGCAAACGACACCATAAAGACGATATCGACCTCATGGCCGTATTCGTCCCAAAGAATGGGATGTTCGAGCAGGCCCACGGTAACAAAGGCCTCGGCGCTCAAGGGATGCATCCCATGGGGCATGGCTACCCCATTGCCAAACGAGGTGGCACTCGCGCTCTCGCGCTCGGCGACCTCTTGGGCAAACTGGGCATCGACACGGCCGCTCTCGACGGCGCGCTCGGAGAGATATCGGAGAACGGCCTGCTTCGACGACGCCTCAACGCGGTTGAAGAACAGGGCACGGCTAAAGAAAGAGCTTACGGAGTCCGATTGCGCAGCGTCATCACTCAGCACCTTGCGGATAGCGTTGACATCGCTCGTCTCCAAGAAGAAATCGGCCTCGCGGACGGGCACGGGCAACTTGACGTTGAGCGGCACCGTTGTGAACACGTAGTCTATGTGCGAAAAGTCGAGCGTTCCCACGCGGGCGACGTCGCATGTCTCAATCGACTCGATATACATACCAAACTGCTTGCGGTACTGGTGCTCGAGCATACGGGCGCTTCCCGCTCCCGAGGCGCACACGATCAGGATGCGTTTGCGACGCGGCTGGTCGGCTTGCTGCTCGAGGGCCAGGGCAAATGCCATGGCGATGTAGCCGAGCTCCTCATCAGAGGGCTGGCTGCCAAAATGACGCTCGAGTACCTGCGAGGTGCCGGCCGCCATCGAATAGGCCAACGGAAACCTCGTCTTGATATCGGGCAGCATGGGGTTATCCATATGCATGTGATATTCAAGGCGATAGCCCAGAGGGCCAATATGCCGAGCAAGGTTCATGCGAAGTTCAAGATCGCTGCTAAAGTCAAACCTAAACTCATCGTTGACCGCACATACCATCTCGGAAGCGATCTCCCACATCTCGTCCGAGATAACGGCCGAGCCCTTCTCGGGCACGCCCGTGCCCCTGCCGAGCAAATGGATTGCGATAAAGGCAACCTCTTCTCGGGGCATGCTCACGCCCAGGGCATCCTTGATGTTTGCGGCAATCTGGAAAGCCGCAGCGTATTCGCGCGTTCCCTCCAGCTTTAAAACGTCCGATTCTGCAGCCGGGACATAGCAGCCCTGCTCGATGCGGCCAAGAGCGATGTAAAGATGCATGATGAGATTGCGGAATGCCAGCGAGCTCACCGTGACGGGCGAGGCAGTCAGGGCATCGTCCACACATGCGGCGATGGCCCGCAGGCGCTCGGCGAGCTCTGCATCGTCGGTGTCGGGCAACACGGGCCTCACCAGTGAGGCCAGACACAGACGCCGTTGCGACTCCCCACCCGCAACGCGGATTCCGTAGCGAGGGCGCTTTTCGAGCATCAAGTCAAATTGGGCGAGTTTCTGCTCTACCAGACGCATGTCATTGGACAGAGTTCGCGCCGAAACGTAGAGTAAATCCGCATACTCCTCAATCGTCACCCACTGGGACCGCATGAGAAGGTCGTTAAGAAGGAAGGACACACGGCCGTCGCGCGTATCAGGAATGCCCGGATGGGCCAGAGCCGCACCGTCTAGCAAGCGAGCAGCTCATCTGCATGTGCAACATCGATACGATATTGCCCTTTGCTGCCAACGATGCGTGCAACCCCCGCAAGCTTGTCGTTTGCGCGATGGATATAGTTTCTCACGGCGCGCTCGCTTACCTCGAGACGCTTGGCAAGCACCGCGACAGCGACAGGCTGAGCGTCCTCGATCATATTTACAAGCTGCTTGACGCGAGCATCCATGTCCTCCTCCTTTCCCTGCGTCTAGTCTAACGCGGTAAAGAATGACACTCCACGTCGCGCTCGTTCCGCCAACGCGGAACAGGTTGCGGGGAGTCCAGCTGAACTTATAGGGAGCACGGAGAGAGGGCCCGAAAGCAATGCGTCGGTGTGAGATGCGCTTTCCGCAGTCATTGGGGACAGATTTAAATTAGTAGTCATTGAGGACGTTCTTGTTTGACTAGTCGTTTAAGAACGTCCCCAATGACTACCCTCCCATCGGGGACTAGGTAAATAGCAAAAGCCCCGCAGTCGGAGCGGACTGCGGGGCTCATGAAGAGAGGCTAGTTTGTGGGCGCCTTGCCTGGCGCCCACGAGAGAGGCAACGGAGTAGAGGCTACTCGTGGATGCGGGTACCGGAGAGGCCGGCCATGGTCTCGGCAGCCTTGTCCAGGGCGCCGATGATGCAGGTGCGGCCCTTGCGGGAACGGGCGAACTTGATGGCGGCGCGGACCTTGGGCTCCATGGAACCCTTGCCGAACTGGCCCTCGTCGGCCAGGCGCTCGGCCTCGTCGGCGGTGATGTCCTCGAGCTCCTCCTGGTTGGGCTTGCCAAAGTTGATGGCGACATGCTCAACGGCGGTCAGCAGGAACAGAACGTCGGCGTCGCAGTCCTCAGCCAGCAGCTCGCCGCCCAGGTCCTTGTCGATGACGGCGGGAACGCCCTTGTAGCAGCCCTTGTTCTCGTAGTCGCGGACGACGGGGATGCCGCCGCCACCGCAGGCGATGACGATGAACTCGTTGTCGAGCAGGTTGAGGATGGAGTCGGCCTCGACGATCTTCTTGGGGTCGGGGGAAGCGACAACGCGACGCCAGCCGCGGCCGGAATCCTCGACGAAGACCTTGGAAGGATCCTCGGCCATGAACTCCTTGGCCTGCTCCTCGGTGTAGAACGGGCCAATCGGCTTGGTCGGGTTCTTGAACGCGGGGTCGTCGGGGTCGCACTCGATCTGGGTGACGACGGTTGCGGCGTGCCAACGCTTATAGCGCTTGTGCATCTCGCGGCCAATGCCCTGCTGCAGGTGATAGCCGATGTAGCCCTGGGACATGGCGCCGCACTCGGGCAGCGGCATCTCGGGGGTGCCGATGGCGTCGTGGGCGGCGGCGAAGGCGTTCTGGATCATGCCGACCTGCGGGCCGTTGCCGTGGGTGATGATGATCTCGTTACCCTGTTCGATCAGGCCGAGAAGAGCGTGAGCGGTGTTGCTCACGGCCTCGATCTGCTCGACGGGGTTGTTGCCGAGGGCGTTGCCGCCAAGGGCGACGACGATACGATCGGGCTTGCCAAGAGGCTTAGACATTGCTGGAATCCTTTCTGTAAAAGGCCTACAACCCATTAATAACCCGCGCCCGTGCGATACGCGAGTTTATTAAGGTTTATATTCTCTTTATCGCTCATTTTATTCATTTTGAAAATAGTTGAACGGTGAACGGTCGCTTTTACCCGCTCAGCGTAAAGAACCCCAGCTCAAGCATATCTACGTCATTTACGTGCAACTTTATTTTAATAGAGCAGGGATTAGACCAGATTATGCAAACTGTATCTTTGCTAAACATAAAACAGACAGCGCAAAATCTTACTCGCACTATACGAGATTCTATGCACTTATTGGACGAGTATGCAGCCCTGCAATAACATGGCGTTTTTCATCCAACTTAAGGAATAGACGAGTGCCTTTGCCGCGCGTCGGCCGGCAGCCGGCGAGCCGTCTCGTCGGTTGCCGCTTCCAGAAAATCAAAAACTGATATTGCGCGCGCAATTGCTGCATGGTACTTTAGCGAAGAACAGCGCGGGCTGGGGCGACAGAGATCTGTCGTGAAGTTTGGGTTCGGCGACCCCGCTGCTGCCTTCTCCTTATCCGCCAGCGAACCCCTTGAGCGACGGATTGAGGAGGTCCTTACTATGACAAAAATGCTCAAGATCACGCTGAATGGCGAGACGTTTCTCGCCGACATGCTCTGGGACAAGGCTCCCAAGGCGTGCAAGCTGTTCGAATCGTCCTGTCCGGTCGAGTCACGTATCTTTTCGGCCAAGATCTGCGATGCCGAGGTAACCTATCCCGTATCGGGCCCCATCGCCAATTACGAGCACATCGAGAACCCCGTCTTTCACGAGCCGGCGGGCGCCGTGAGCTGGTATGGCGGCTGGTCGTCAATTTGCATCTTCTTTGATGTGTGCGAGCCCTTTGGCACCTGCAACATGTTCGCCCGCATCTGCGAAGCCGACCGCAAGCGCTTTGCCGCCGCCTGCCGCAATGTCTGGGACAACCAGGGCATGTACATTAAAAACGAAATCGTCGAGATCGAAACGGAGGCCTAAAGATGATGGATATCAACACCCTGCTCGTACTCGACCTTGCCGAGTACACCACTGCACTTGAGGCCCTCGCCGATCAAATGATGCTCGAGGAACCGCGCGATATCGACTACATGCGCCGCCGCAAGCTCGACACCGGCCGCGAATTCGCCGTCTGGAACTTCACCGTCGGCTACTGCATGAACGCAGCCGACGCCCTCTCCCTCCTGCGAGCCCAAGCCAACGAAAACGCCAACGACGGCACCGCCGACCTCGCAACGATCAACAACAGCGCCGCGCGCCTGTGCGACTGGTTCTCAGGCGCCTTCGACGTCACCGGCAAAATGGATGACACCACGGCAATCCTCGCCCACAGCCGCGACCTCTACGCCCAGGTTGAGACTCACGAACAGTTCGCGGCCCTCACCCGCGCCACCGAGCGCTATCTGGTCCAGCTCCAATTTTGGGTTGACCGCCAGATTCCCTGGCCGGCTATTAGCGACCTCGTCCACGGCTACCGCCTACGCACAGAGAGCGGCGAGACAAGGTAACCAAGCAAGCAGCACCGACAACGCCCCACCATCGGGATCCAAAGTAAGAATCAGAGGGCTGGAGACGCACCCAACAGCGTCCCCAGCCCCTTCGCAAAGTAGAGCACTGTTTCAGTGGCTTTGAGGCCTATTCGAACCTTTGCTATCTCCCAATTTTTGTATATTTACGACATTATTATCTGCCAATTTTTGTATGATTTTAGGCGATTCTATCTGTCAATTTTTGTCATTTGGGGGTTTAATGCTACGCCGTAAGGTCACTGATAGGCTTTTGAGCTGGAAGAATAACTCCAATAAGGCATTACTCGTTACTGGTGCGCGTCAGATTGGCAAGAGCTATGCGATTCGCGCGTTTGGAAAAAGCAACTACGCTTCGTATTTTGAGGTCAATTTACTACTCGATGTCGAAGCAAAGAATGCACTTGTTGGCGCAAAGAACTCCGTTGACTTTATCAACCGTGTAGCCCTTCTTGCGGATGCGCCGCTTGTTGAGGGCGATACGCTTGTCTTTGTCGATGAGATTCAGGAGTATCCGCAGATCGTTACACTCATGAAGGCGTTGGTCGAGGATGGGCGCTTTAGCTATGTCTTCTCGGGGTCTATGCTTGGGACTGAGTTTAAGGGGATCTCTTCTTTTCCGGTGGGGTATGTAGAGCACATTGTTATGCGCCCGATGGATTTTGAAGAGTTTTGTTGGGCAAACAGCGTTAGCGAGAATGTGCTTGCAGGCATTCGCAGCTGCCTTGTCGAGAAACATCCTGTCGAAAACTATATTCATGAGGCGATGCTCAAGAACTATAGAGCTTATATCGTTTGCGGCGGCATGCCGGAGGTCGTTCAGAATTATATTGATTCGGGTTATTCGCTCGTGAGCACACGTGAGCTTCAAACTCAGCTGGTCGATCAGTACAAAAGCGATATCTCAAAATATGCATCGACTCGAGCGTTTAACGTTCGGTCGATTTTTGAGCAAATTCCCGTTCAGCTTGAGGCGGAGTCTCATCGCTTTGTTGTTTCGTCTCTGGGTGAGGGAGCTCGCCTTAAAAAATATGAGCAGGATTTCCTGTGGCTTGTTAACGCAGGTGTTGGATTGATGGTCGCCAGGGTGACGGAGCCACGGAGTCCTCTCAAGAGGACGGAGAAAACGACGGCCTTCAAACTATATGAGTCTGATACGGGCATGCTCGCATCGCGGTACCCCGGCAGCACCGCACGCGCTGTCTATCTTGATATGAAAACTCCCAACCTTGGTGGTCTCTATGAGAACGTGGTCGCGCAGGAACTCGTTGCCCTCGGGGCGGATGCATGGTACTACCAAACGCGTGAGGTCGGTGAAGTTGACTTTGTGATCGAAGGCGCCCACGGGCACGTTGTCCCAATCGAGGTCAAATCGGGCAAGAAAGTTCGAGCGCACGCGGCCCTCGATCGTCTGATGAGTGTGGGCGAGTACAAAATTCCCGAGGCCGTTGTACTAAGCCACGAGAATCTCAGCAAAGAGGGCAAGGTTCTGTACGTTCCAATCTACATGACGTTTTGTCTCGATGAGTTTATGGAAAAGGATGACCCCAATAACGATTTCTCGTTCGCACCCATATCTCTCTAGCCATTAGAATCCACAATCCAGCCTCGTCCACGCATCAATGCATTTCCCAAGGTGCTGCGCGTTTCGCGCCAAAGGCGCGAAAAAGCAAAGGGATAAGGCGTTGCAACAGCCACGCTCCCCATCCATCCCCAAAGTGACGCGCCTTTCGCGGCAAAGCCGCGAAACAGCGAAGGGGACGGAATACCCGACCAGCCACGTCCTTCATCAGCCCACACAATCCGAGGACGTAGTCGTAGCAGGATCTGAGGTCTAACCTTCGCGGACACTCCGCAGGACGAAAGAACCCCCGCCGCACGTAGTGCGCAGCGGGGGTTCTTTCATGTCCGAGGACGTCCGCGAAGGTTAGCCCTCAGATCCTGCGGTGGGAGACCTAAGCCTCGTTGTACACCGTCTTGAGCTTCAGCAGGTGAGCGTAGCGGTCCATAGCGGCCTGCTCGTTCTCCTTGAAGAGCTCCTCGGCGCGCTCGGGGAAGGAACGCGTCAGCGAAGCGTAACGGGCCTCGTTCATCAGGAACTCCTGATAACCGCCCGCGGGCTCCTTGGAATCGAGCGAGAACTTCTTGCCGGCAGCAGCCTCGGGGTTGAAGCGGAAGAGGTTCCAGTAACCGCACTCGACAGCCTTCTTCATCTCGGCCTGGCAGTTCTGCATGCCGCCCTTCTTGATGGAGTGCATCTCGCAGGGGCTGTAGCCGATGATGAGGGACGGACCGTCGTAGGCCTCGGCCTCGTGGATGGCCTTGAGGGTCTGAGCCGGGTTGGCGCCCATGGCGACCTGCGCCACGTAGACGTAGCCGTAGCTCATGGCGATCTCGGCCAGAGACTTCTTCTTGGTCACCTTACCGGCAGCGGCGAACTGAGCGACCTGGCCCAGGTTCGAGGCCTTGGAGGCCTGACCACC
Source organism: Acutalibacteraceae bacterium (assembly GCA_963599935.1). Taxonomy (GTDB): domain Bacteria; phylum Actinomycetota; class Coriobacteriia; order Coriobacteriales; family Coriobacteriaceae; genus Collinsella. The sequence goes on from CAVCBD010000056.1 coordinate 12,561, forward strand.
GGTGTTGGAGTAAACCTCGGTGTCGAAGACGAAGACGTTGACGTTGTGGCCGGAAGCCAGGACGTGGTCCAGGCCACCGAAGCCGATGTCGTAGGCCCAACCGTCGCCGCCGAAGATCCAGAAGGACTTCTTGGTGAGGTAAGCCTTGTCGGCGAGGATCGCCTTGGAAGCGTCGCAGCCGCACTTCTCGAGCTCGGCAACGTAGGCAGCGGCAGCGGTCTTGGAGGCCTCGGCGTCGTTGACGGAGTCGATCCAAGCCTGGCCGGCAGCCTTGAGCTCATCGGACGGACCATCGGCAGCGATGATGTCCTGGGTAGCGGCGATCAGCTTGTGCTGAACGGCCTCATAGCCAACGGCCATGCCCAGACCGTGCTCGGCATTGTCCTCGAACAGGGAGTTGTTCCACGCCGGGCCGTGACCGTCCTTGTCCTTGCAGTAAGGAGCGGTGGCAGCGGGGTTGCCCCAAATGGAGGAGCAGCCGGTGGCGTTGGAGATGAACATGCGGTCGCCGGCGACCTGGGTCACCAGACGTGCATAGGCGGTCTCGGCGCAGCCGGCGCAGGAGCCGGAGAACTCCAGGTAGGGCTGCTTAAACTGGCTACCCTTGACGTTGGCCGCGATGAGCTCCTTCTTCTCGGAGACGTTCTCGACCATGTAGTCCCAAACGGGCTGCTGGTCCATCTCCTGCTCGGTGGGAACCATCTCGAGGGCACCCTTGGGGCAGACCTTGACGCAGTTGGTGCAGCCCATGCAGTCGAGCGGGGACACGGCCATGGTGAACTTCATGCCCTTGGCCTTGGGGCCCATAGCGTCGAGCGTGCGGGTAGCCTCGGGCGCGGCGGCAGCCTCGTCCTCGGTCATCGCGAACGGACGGATGGTGGCATGCGGGCACACATAGGCGCACTGGTTGCACTGGATGCACTTGGTCTCGTCCCAGTGAGGAACGACGACGGCGACGCCGCGCTTCTCGTATGCGGAGGCGCCCAGCTCAAACTGGCCGTCGGCGCAACCGACGAAGGCGGAAACGGGCAGGCTGTCGCCATCCATGCGATCGATGGGCTCGAGCAGGTTCTTGACCTGCTGGGCGATGGCGGACTTGGTCTCCTCGGAGAGCTCGACGGGAGCGGCATCCTCGGCAGTTGCCCAGTCGGCCGGAACCTCGAACTTACGGAAGGCGGTAGCGCCGGCATCGATGGCCTTGTGGTTGGCGTCGACGATGGCCTGGCCCTTCTTCATGTAGGACTTGGTGGCCGCGTCCTTCATGTACTGCAGGGCGTCCTCGGCGGGCAGGACCTTGGCCAGCGCGAAGAAGGCGGACTGGAGCACCGTGTTGGTGCGCTTGCCCATGCCGACCTTGGCGGCCAGGTCGATAGCGTCGATCAGGTAGACGTTGACGTTGTTGTTCGCGATGTAGCGCTTGGCCACGGCGGGCATGTGCTCGGCGAACTCCTTGTCGCTCCACTGGCAGTTGACCAGGAAGGTGCCGCCCGGCTTGACGTCGCGGACCATCTTGAAGCCCTTAACGATGTAGCTGGGGTTGTGGCAAGCGACAAAGTCGGCCTTGGTCACGTAGTACGGCGAGCGGATCGGGGAATCACCAAAGCGCAGGTGCGAGACGGTGACGCCGCCGGTCTTCTTGGAGTCGTACTGGAAGTAGGCCTGAACGTACTTGTCGGTGTGGTCGCCGATGATCTTGATCGAGTTCTTGTTGGCGCCGACG